>NZ_JANDHW010000004.1 GCF_024330105.1 Coprobacter tertius | reverse complement strand
AGAGCATTAGCCTTCCAAGCTGAGGGTCGCGGGTTTGAGTCCCGTTTCCCGCTCTAATTTTGCCGATGTAGCTCAGTGGTAGAGCGCTTCCTTGGTAAGGACGAGGTCACGGGTTCAAGTCCCGTCATTGGCTCAAGATTTGAACGCTAATCATTAATTAAAATAAATAACAAAGTTATGGCTAAAGAACAATTTCAACGGACCAAGCCTCACGTAAATATCGGTACTATCGGGCACGTAGACCACGGTAAAACTACCTTGACTGCTGCTATTACTACTGTATTGGCTAAGAAAGGTCTTTCAGAATTAAAGTCTTTCGATCAGATCGACAATGCTCCTGAAGAAAAAGAAAGAGGTATTACCATTAATACTTCACACGTAGAATACGAAACTGAAAAACGTCACTATGCTCACGTAGACTGTCCGGGTCACGCCGACTACGTTAAGAACATGGTAACTGGTGCTGCTCAGATGGACGGTGCGATCATTGTGGTTGCTGCAACCGACGGTCCTATGCCTCAAACTCGTGAGCACATCTTGTTAGCTCGTCAGGTTAACGTTCCCCGTATCGTCGTTTTCATGAACAAATGCGATATGGTTGATGATGAAGAAATGCTCGAACTCGTAGAAATGGAAATGAGAGAACTTCTCTCTTCTTATGAATACGATGGCGATAATACTCCTATTATTCGCGGTTCTGCACTCGGTGCATTGAACGGTGAAGCTCAATGGGAAGATAAAGTAATGGAATTGATGAACGCTGTTGACGAGTGGATTCCGCTGCCTCCGCGTGATGTTGATAAACCTTTCTTGATGCCTGTTGAAGACGTATTCTCGATCACTGGTCGTGGTACAGTTGCTACAGGTCGTATCGAAACTGGTGTGATCAAAGTAGGTGATGAAGTACAGATCATCGGTTTAGGTGCAGAAGGTAAGAAATCGGTTGTTACCGGTGTGGAAATGTTCCGTAAGCTTCTCGATCAGGGTGAAGCTGGTGACAACGTTGGTTTGTTGCTTCGTGGTATCGACAAAAACGAAATCAAACGCGGTATGGTAATTTGCCATCCGGGACAGATCACACCTCATTCTAGATTCAAAGCTCAGGTTTATATCCTGAAAAAAGAAGAAGGTGGCCGCCATACTCCGTTCCATAACAAATACCGTCCTCAGTTCTATATCCGTACATTGGACGTAACCGGTGAAATTACTCTTCCGGAAGGAACTGAAATGGTAATGCCGGGTGACCACGTAACGATCACTGTAGAACTTATCTATCCGGTAGCTATTAACGTAGGTTTGCGTTTTGCTATCCGTGAAGGTGGACGTACAGTAGGTTCTGGTCAGATTACCGAAATTCTCGACTAATCTATTTCAGATATAGTTTACAGTCAGCCCCTGAATAAAAGGGGCTGACTATAATTTACGGGTCTAGCTCAGTTGGTAGAGCACTGGTCTCCAAAACCAGGTGTCGGGAGTTCGAGTCTCTCGACCCGTGCAAATTCAGAAAAGGATGAAAAATATACTTGCAAATATCAAAGAGTCTTATAACGAATTAGTTTATAAGGTATCTTGGCCTACTAAGTCCGAGCTGAGTAATAGTGCTGTAGTTGTTATGTTTGCTTCCCTGATTATAGCGCTCGTTATTTTTGCGATGGACCAATGTTTTGAGCATATTATGCGTTTCCTGTATAGCAAAATTTTCTAAGGGGGGAGGTATAAAATGTCTGAGGTAAAAAAAGAATGGTATGTATTGCGTGCCATTAGTGGTAAAGAAAACAAAGTGAAGGAATATCTTGATGCAGAAATCAAGAATACTGATCTTGGTAATTACGTAACCCAGGTTTTAATCCCCACCGAAAAGGTTTATTCTGTCAGAAACGGTAAGAAAATCACAAAAGAAAGAAATCTTTATCCCGGTTATGTCTTCGTTGAAGCAGTTCTCGTAGGAGAGGTGCCTCATCGTTTGCGTAATACGACCAATGTAATAGGTTTTTTAGGCGGTACTACACGTCCCGACCCATTGAGACCTTCTGAAGTAAATCGGATGTTGGGAGCGGTAGACGAACTCGAGGAACAGGGAGAAGAAATCAACATTCCTTATTTCGTGGGCGAAACCGTAAAGGTCAATTATGGCCCTTTTAACGGTTTTAGCGGTATCATCGAGGAGGTGAACAACGAAAAGAAGAAACTGAAAGTGATGGTCAAAATATTCGGGCGAAAAACTCCGCTCGAGTTGGGCTTTATGCAAGTAGAGAAAGAGTAACACCGGGAGGTTACGCGCCTGTGTGGTTGTCTTTCGTGGTTTATAACAAATCAAATTAAAAAGAAATGGCTAAAGAAATTGCTGGACAGATCAAATTACAGATTAAAGGAGGTGCAGCAAACCCATCTCCCCCTGTAGGACCGGCTCTCGGTTCGAAAGGGATTAATATTATGGAGTTTTGCAAGCAATTCAATGCCCGTACTCAAGACAAAGCCGGAAAAGTATTGCCTGTTGTAATTACTTATTACAGCGACAAAACTTTTGATTTTATCGTTAAGACTCCTCCCGTAGCTATTCAGCTTTTAGAAGCTACTAAGCAGAAAAGCGGATCGGCAGAGCCTAACCGTAAAAAGGTGGCTTCGATTACTTGGGATCAGGTAAAAGCGATTGCCGAAGACAAAATGGTCGATTTGAACTGTTTTACATTGAAATCAGCGATGACGATGGTCGCTGGTACAGCTAGAAGTATGGGTATAACCGTTAGTGGGGAATTCCCGGATAATAATTAATAAACTTCAATTGAAATGGGTAAACTGACAAAAAATCAAAAGTTAGCTTTAGACAAAATTGAAGCAGGGAAGGCCTACTCACTGAAAGAAGCTTCGCAGTTGGTAAAAGATATTACTTATACCAAATTCGATGCTTCGGTGGATGTAGACGTACGTTTAGGCGTGGACCCACGTAAAGCTAATCAGATGGTGAGAGGCGTTGTTTCGCTTCCTCACGGTACCGGTAAAGTGACTCGGGTATTGGTACTTTGTACTCCCGATCAGGAAGAAGCCGCTAAGGCTGCCGGAGCTGACTACGTAGGCCTTGATGAATATATCGAAAAAATCAAAGGTGGTTGGACCGATATCGACGTCATCATTACGATGCCTGCTATCATGGGTAAAATTGGAGCTTTAGGTCGTGTATTAGGCCCGCGCGGTTTAATGCCTAATCCTAAGAGCGGTACGGTTACCAATGAAGTCGCTAAGGCTGTAAAAGAAGTAAAACAAGGTAAAATCGACTTTAAAGTTGATAAAAACGGTATTGTACATGCCTCTGTAGGTAAAGTATCTTTCACTGCCGATCAAATTCGCGATAACGCAAAAGAGTTTGTTTCTGCTTTGATTAAACTGAAACCGACTGCTGCTAAAGGTACATATATTAAGAGTGTTTATCTTTCAAGTACAATGAGCCCGGGTATTAAGATCGAGCCTAAATCAGTTGACGAGATTTAAAAAATTGAATTATGAGAAAGGAAGATAAAAGCACAGTTATAGAACAGATTGCAGCGACTCTTGGCGAATATAGTCATTTTTACCTGACCGAAGCCGCAGCTTTGGATGCTGAGAAAACCAGCGCCCTCAGACGAGCATGTTTCAAACAGGAAATAAAACTGGTTGTCGTTAAGAATGCCTTGTTACATAAAGCGATGGAAAGTCTCGATACCGATTACTCTCCGCTTTATGATTGTCTTAAAGGCTCGACAGCAATCATGTTCTCCAATACAGGTAATGCTCCTGCCAAACTGATTAAAGAATTCAGAAAATCTACTTCTGACCTTCTTAATTTCAAAGCTGCTTACGTTGAGGAAAGTTTCTACGTAGGTGCCGATCAACTGGATGCATTAGTTGCTATTAAGAGCAAAAACGAACTTATTGCCGACGTTATCGCATTGTTACAATCGCCTGCTAAGAACGTTGTATCGGCTTTGCAGTCGGGAGGTTCTAAACTTCATGGAGTATTACAAACTCTATCTGAAAGATAATTTTATAGTAAATCAAATTAGTAAAATAACAAATTAAATCATACAAAAATGGCAGATTTGAAAGCTTTTGCAGAACAATTAGTAAACCTGACCGTAAAAGAAGTAAACGAACTCGCTCAGATTCTCAAAGACGAGTACGGTATTGAACCTGCTGCTGCAGCTGTTGCTGTTGCTGCTCCTGCTGCTGGTGGTGCAGTCGCTGAAGAAAAAACATCTTTCGATGTTGTTTTGAAAGCCGCTGGTGCTAACAAACTGGCCGTAGTTAAATTAGTGAAAGAACTTACTGGTCTTGGCTTGAAAGAAGCTAAAGATATGGTTGACGGTGCACCCAGCAACCTGAAAGAAGGTCTGGCTAAAGCTGACGCTGAAGCGCTGAAAAAACAACTCGAAGAAGCTGGCGCTGAAGTTGAACTTAAATAACATTTTCCTGATTAACAGGAACTTTGGTTAAGAGTCCTCCCGTAAGAGGCCTCTTAACCTTTTTGTGTATATAATTTAAATTAAGTTCAATTAATCCCTTTTGATAGATGTCTTCAACAATAGGTAAACCACGGGTAAATTTTGCTTCAATCAAGAGTCCGCTACAATATCCGGATTTTCTCGAAGTTCAATTGAAGTCATTTAAAGACTTCCTGCAGTTAGACACTCCTCCTGAAAAAAGAAAAAATGAGGGGTTGTATAAAGTGTTTGCTGAGAACTTTCCTATAGCAGATACCCGTAATAATTTCGTCCTCGAATTCTTAGATTATTACATCGATCCACCCAGATATACTATCGATGAGTGTATCGAAAGAGGCTTAACTTATAGTGTGCCTTTAAAGGCGAAACTGAAGTTGTATTGTACAGATCCCGATCATGAAGATTTTGATACCGTGATACAGGATGTGTACCTGGGCCCCATTCCCTACATGACAGAGAAGGGTACTTTTGTGATTAATGGTGCCGAACGCGTTGTCGTTTCCCAATTGCACCGTTCGCCCGGCGTATTCTTCGGTCAGAGTACTCATGCCAACGGTACTAAATTGTACTCGGCCCGTATTATTCCTTTCAAAGGATCCTGGATCGAGTTTGCTACCGACATCAACAATGTGATGTATGCCTACATCGACCGTAAGAAAAAGTTACCGGTTACGACACTGTTGAGAGCTATCGGTTTTGAAAGCGATAAGGATATTCTTGAAATATTCGGTCTGGCTGAAGAGGTAAAGGTGAATAAAACCAACCTGAAAAAAGCCATCGGTCGCCGGTTAGCCGCACGCGTTTTGAAAACATGGGTGGAAGATTTCGTCGATGAAGATACCGGTGAGGTAGTTTCTATCGAACGTAACGAAGTGGTGATCGATCGGGAAACAATCCTCGAAGAATCCCATATCGAAGAGATCCTCGAATCGGGAGTCTCCACGATTTTGTTACATAAGGAAGAACGTAATCTTTCCGATTATTCTATAATCTATAATACACTGCAAAAAGACTCGAGTAACTCCGAGAAAGAAGCAGTATTATATATATATCGTCAGCTTCGTAATGCCGAGCCCGCAGATGATGCGAGTGCAAGGGAAGTAATTACGAACCTGTTCTTCTCTGAAAAGAGATATGATTTGGGAGAAGTGGGTCGTTATCGTATCAACAAAAAGTTAAATCTTTCGACTCCGCCCGATATTAAAGTACTTACTAAGGAAGATATTATCGAGATCATCAAATATCTGATCGAATTGATCAATTCGAAAACCGATGTTGATGATATCGACCACTTGAGCAACCGTCGCGTACGTACTGTAGGCGAACAGTTGTATAATCAATTTGGAGTAGGTTTGGCTCGTATGTCTCGTACGATTCGCGAACGTATGAACGTACGCGATAACGAGGTGTTTACTCCGATCGATTTGATCAATGCCAAAACGATTTCTTCAGTAATCAATACCTTCTTCGGAACGAATGCGTTATCGCAGTTTATGGACCAGACCAATCCGTTGGCAGAAATGACGCATAAGCGTCGTATGTCGGCCCTCGGTCCTGGTGGTTTGTCGCGAGAACGTGCCGGTTTCGAGGTGCGTGACGTACACTATACGCATTATGGTCGTCTGTGCCCGATCGAAACTCCTGAAGGTCCTAATATCGGTCTTATTTCTTCTCTTTGTGTATATGCGAAGATCAACGACCTCGGATTTATCGAAACTCCGTATCGTAAAGTTGATAACGGAAAGGTAGATTTGTCTGACGATGGTATTGTTTATCTTACTGCTGAAATTGAAGAAGGTAAAGTAATCGCACAAGGTAATGCGCCTCTCGACGATGATGGTAACTTTATGCGTAATCGCATAAAAGCTCGTCTCGATGCGGACTTTCCTATCGTAGCCCCCGATGAAGTTTCCTTGATGGACGTTTCGCCCACACAGATCGCTTCTATCGCCGCCTCTTTGATTCCCTTCCTCGAACATGACGATGCTAACCGTGCCTTGATGGGGTCTAACATGATGCGTCAGGCAGTTCCTTTGCTTCGTACCGAGGCTCCTATAGTAGGTACTGGTCTCGAAGGTCAGCTTATCCGCGACTCCCGTACGCAAATTACGGCAGAGGGCAACGGGGTAATCGAATTTGTAGATGCTACGACCATCCGTATCCGATACGACCGTACCGAAGATGAAGAATTTGTAAGTTTCGAAGATGCCGTAAAAGAATATAACATTCCTAAATTCAGGAAAACAAACCAGAGTACGACTGTCGACCTACGTCCGATTTGCCGTAAAGGAGACCGGGTAGTGGCTGGCCAGATACTTACCGAAGGATATTCTACCGAAAGCGGGGAATTGGCATTGGGTAAGAACCTGAAAGTGGCTTTCATGCCTTGGAAAGGTTATAATTACGAGGATGCTATCGTGTTGAACGAGCGGGTAGTAATGGAAGATATACTTACCTCGGTACATGTTGATGAGTATTCGCTCGAAGTACGTGAAACCAAGCGAGGTATGGAAGAACTTACTTCCGATATTCCCAATGTCAGCGAAGATGCTACCAAAGACCTCGATGAGAGAGGTATTATTCGTATCGGAGCGCAAGTAAGTCCGGGTGATATTATGATCGGTAAGATTACGCCGAAAGGAGAATCCGATCCTTCACCCGAAGAAAAACTGTTGCGTGCTATCTTCGGTGATAAGGCTGGTGATGTAAAAGATGCTTCTCTGAAAGCTACCCCTTCTTTAAAAGGAGTCGTGATAGGGACTAATCTTTTCTCTCGTGCCGTTAAGAAGAAAAAATCGAAACTCAGTGATAAAGCTATCCTTCCGAAACTCGACGAAGAATATGAGGAAAAAGAAGCGAAGCTCAAAGAATTGCTTATCGAGAAACTTTTGGCACTTACCAATGGCAAGACTTCTCAGGGAGTAAAAGACTATTTAGGAACCGAAATTATTCCTAAGGGATCTAAATTTACTCAGAAAGCGCTGAGCGAAATCGATTATACAGCAATACAGGTAAGTAAATGGACTGCCGATCAGGTTAAAAATGATTTGATTCGGGCGACCATTATGAATTATCTGAAAAAATATAAAGAAATCGATGCCGAATTACGCCGTAAAAAATTCGATATTTCTATCGGTGATGAGCTGCCTTCCGGTATCGTTCAATTAGCTAAAGTTTATATTGCTAAGAAACGTAAGATCAGCGTCGGGGACAAGATGGCCGGACGTCACGGAAATAAAGGTATCGTTTCGCGTGTCGTGCGTCAGGAAGATATGCCGTTCCTCGAAGACGGTACTCCGGTTGACATCGTGCTTAATCCGTTGGGTGTGCCTTCTCGTATGAACCTCGGTCAGATATTTGAAACCGTTCTCGGTTGGGCAGGAGCTAAACTCGATATGAAGTTTGCTACTCCTATTTTTGACGGAGCGAGTCTCGAAGACCTGAATGAATGGACCGATAAAGCCGGTGTTCCCCGTTACGGTAAATCATACCTATATGATGGTGGTACCGGAGAGCGTTTCGATCAACCTGCGACTGTAGGAGTTATCTATATGTTGAAACTCGGTCATATGGTCGAAGACAAGATGCATGCTCGTTCTATCGGACCATACTCTCTGATTACCCAGCAACCATTAGGTGGTAAAGCTCAGTTCGGAGGTCAGCGTTTCGGAGAAATGGAGGTTTGGGCTCTCGAAGCATTCGGTGCGTCTCATGTCCTTCAGGAAATTCTTACGATTAAGTCAGACGATGTGGTAGGTCGTTCTAAAGCATATGAAGCGATTGTAAAAGGTGAACCGATGCCTACCCCCGGTATTCCCGAGTCTCTTAACGTGTTATTACACGAGTTGAGAGGTCTTGGTCTTAGCATCAATTTAGAATAATAAATATAGAAAAAGCGAAACTTTCTTTTCCTATGATGGGAAAGAAAGTCGCTTAGATTCTTATAACTCTTTATAAATTAAACATATGGCTTTTAGAAAAGATAACAAGATAAAGAGTAACTTTTCGAAGATTTCAATCGGTCTGGCCTCTCCCGAAGAGATTCTCGAAGGTTCGAGCGGTGAAGTTCTTAAACCTGAAACCATTAATTATCGTACTTACAAACCCGAACGCGACGGTTTGTTCTGCGAGCGTATTTTCGGTCCTGTAAAAGACTATGAATGCCATTGCGGAAAATACAAACGTATTCGTTATAAAGGAATTGTCTGCGATCGTTGTGGGGTAGAGGTTACCGAAAAGAAAGTGCGCCGTGAACGTATGGGGCACATACAACTTGTGGTGCCGGTTGCTCATATCTGGTATTTCCGTTCTTTGCCCAATAAAATCGGTTATTTGCTCGGTTTACCGACCAAAAAACTCGATGCGATTGTGTACTACGAACGTTATGTAGTGATACAACCGGGTATCAAGCGCGATACGCTCGATACCTACGATCTGCTTTCTGAGGAAGAATATCTCGATATACTCGATTCTCTGCCTAAGGAAAATCAGATGCTCGATGATAACGATCCCGAAAAATTCATAGCTAAGATGGGCGCAGAGGCTATTTATGATCTGTTGGCCCGTCTCGATTTGGACGAACTTTCTTATGAATTGCGTCACCGTGCCAATACCGACGGATCGCAGCAGCGTAAAAGCGAAGCTTTGAAACGCTTGCAGGTGGTTGAGTCGTTCCGTGCTTCTAAAGGACGCAATAAGCCCGAATGGATGATTCTTAAAGTGGTTCCTGTAATTCCTCCCGAATTACGTCCTTTGGTACCTCTCGACGGTGGCCGTTTCGCAACTTCCGACCTGAATGATTTGTATCGTCGTGTCATTATACGTAATAACCGGTTGAAACGGTTGATGGAGATAAAAGCTCCCGAAGTGATTTTACGTAATGAAAAACGAATGTTACAGGAAGCTGTAGATTCGTTACTCGACAATTCTCGTAAATCGAGCGCAGTAAAAACCGACGCAAATCGTCCTTTAAAATCGCTTTCCGATAGTCTGAAAGGAAAACAAGGTCGTTTCCGTCAGAACCTCCTCGGTAAACGTGTCGATTATTCAGCTCGTTCGGTAATTGTCGTTGGTCCTGAATTGAAGATGCATGAGTGCGGTCTCCCGAAAGATATGGCTGCCGAATTATATAAACCTTTTGTAATTCGCAAACTGATCGAACGCGGTATCGTTAAGACTGTGAAATCGGCTAAGAAAATCGTAGATCGTAAAGAACCGGTTGTCTGGGATATTCTCGAACATGTAATGAAAGGGCACCCCGTATTGCTTAACCGTGCTCCGACGTTGCACCGTCTCGGTATCCAGGCTTTCCAGCCTAAAATGATCGAAGGTAAAGCTATTCAGTTGCATCCGTTAGCTTGTACAGCTTTCAATGCCGACTTTGACGGTGACCAGATGGCTGTTCACTTACCATTGGGTAATGAAGCGATTCTCGAAGCGCAAATGCTCATGCTCGGTGCGCATAATATATTGAATCCTGCTAACGGAGCACCTATTACCGTACCTTCTCAGGATATGGTACTCGGGTTATATTATATAACCAAATTACGTCCGGGTTCTAAAGGCGAAGGGCTGGTATTTTATGGTCCGGAAGAAGCCGAAATAGCTTATAATGAAGGTAAAGTAACCCTTCACTCCAAAGTGAAAGTTATGGTCGATGACCTTGATGAAGAGGGTAATCCGATTCAGCTTTTGCGTGAGACATCGGTAGGTCGCGTATTGGTAAATCAGCTTGTCCCGAAAGAGGTAGGTTATATTAACGAGATTCTTTCTAAGAAATCGCTTCGCGATATTATCGGAAAAGTAATTAAAGTATGCGGTGTTACCCGTGCGGCTCAGTTCCTCGACGATATTAAGAATCTGGGATATTATATGGCCTTCAAAGGTGGTTTGTCGTTCAATTTGGCCGATGTGATCATCCCGCCCGAAAAAGAAGAGTTAGTGAACGAAGGATATGCCGAAGTTGAGCAGATTCTCAACAACTATAATATGGGGTTCATTACTTATAACGAACGTTATAACCAGATTATCGATACCTGGACACATGTAAACTCTAAATTATCGAATATCTTGATGAAACAGCTCTCGAGCGACAATCAGGGATTTAATTCGGTATATATGATGCTCGATTCAGGAGCCCGTGGTTCTAAAGAACAGATTCGCCAGCTTTCCGGTATGCGTGGTCTTATGGCTAAACCGCAGAAATCGGGAGCAGAAGGAGGACAGATCATCGAAAACCCGATTCTCGCCAACTTTAAAGAAGGCTTATCGGTGTTAGAGTACTTTATTTCTACTCACGGTGCCCGTAAAGGTCTTGCCGATACTGCTCTTAAAACTGCCGATGCAGGGTATCTGACTCGTCGTTTGGTAGATGTTGCGCATGACGTGATTATTCACGAAGAAGATTGCGGAACGTTGCGCGGATTGGTTTGTACCGAGATAAAGAATAATGAAGAAGTCGTAGCTTCTTTATATGAAAGAATATTAGGCCGTGTTTCGGTTCACGATGTTCAACATCCGCTTACCGGAGAAATACTGGTACATTCTGGAGAAGAAATCACCGAAGACATTGCTCAGAAAATACAGGAATCGCCGATAGAACGGGTAGAAATACGTTCGGTACTTACTTGCGAATCGAAGAAAGGAGTATGTGCTAAGTGTTACGGTCGTAACCTTTCTACTAATCGTATGGTACAAAAAGGCGAGGCAGTGGGTGTTATCGCCGCTCAATCGATCGGTGAGCCGGGTACACAGTTGACTTTGCGTACTTTCCACGTCGGTGGTATCGCTTCGAATATCGCAGCTGTATCGAACGTTACTTCAAGATACGACGGTATTCTCGAAATAGACGAACTCCGTACTGTCGATAGTGTAGACGAAAGCGGTAAGAAAGTAATGATCGTAGTAGGTCGTTTGGCCGAAATGAGAATAATCGACCCGAATACTAAAATCGTGCTCACGACGACCAATATTCCTTATGGCTCGAAATTGTTCTTTAATAACGGAGATTCTCTGAAAAAAGGAGATGTAGTCTGTGAATGGGACCCCTTCAATGCCGTTATCGTGTCGGAAGTCGGTGGTAAAGTAGAATTCGAAAATGTAATCGAAGGCGTAACTTACAAAGTTGAATCGGACGAGCAGACCGGTCTCCGTGAGAAAATTATTATCGAATCGAAAGATCGTGCACGGGTTCCCTCTGCGAATATCGTCGGTGAAAACGGGCAGATTCTTAAAACATACTCTCTTCCTGTAGGAGCTCACTTGATGATCGATCAAGGTAGTAAACTGCATCCGGGAGAAGTTTTCGTGAAAATACCTCGTGCCGTAGGTAAAGCCGGTGATATTACCGGTGGTCTTCCTCGTGTTACCGAGTTGTTCGAAGCTCGTAACCCATCTAATCCTGCCGTAGTATCGGAGATCGACGGTGAAGTTACGTTCGGAAAAGTAAAACGCGGTAACCGGGAAATTTCGGTTACGTCGAAGACCGGTCAGGTACAAAAATATTTGGTTCCTTTGTCGAAACAGATATTGGTTCAGGAAAATGACTATGTGAGAGCCGGTACGCCGCTTTCTGATGGAGCCGTTACTCCTTCCGATATTTTGGCTATTAAGGGACCGACTGCCGTACAGGAATATATCGTTAATGAGGTACAGGATGTTTACCGTCTGCAAGGGGTGAAGATCAACGATAAACATTTCGAAGTAATCGTACGGCAGATGATGCGTAAAGTTTCGATTATCGATCCGGGTGATACCCGTTTCCTCGAACAACAGGTTGTCGACAAACATGAATTTATGGATGAGAATGACCGTATTTGGGGTAAGAAAGTTGTGGTTGATGCTGGTGATTCTCAGACATTGAAACCGGGACAGATCGTTACTCCGCGTAAATTACGTGATGAAAATTCGATGCTGAAACGTCGCGATTTACGTCCTGTAGAAGTACGTGATGCTATACCCGCTACCTCCGATCAGGTATTACAAGGTATTACGCGTGCTGCATTACAAACTTCGAGCTTCATGTCGGCCGCTTCGTTCCAGGAAACAACTAAAGTACTTAACGAAGCTGCTATCAATGGTAAAGTCGATAAACTCGAAGGTATGAAAGAAAACGTAATTTGCGGACATTTGATTCCGGCCGGAACAGGTCAACGGGAATTTGACAAACTTGTCGTAGGTTCGAAAGAAGAGTTCGACCGCGTATTTGCTAACCGTAAAAATGTCACCGATTTTTAAAATCGTATAATTCACTATAATAAAAGCCGGTACTGCAAAAGTACCGGCTTTTGTATATTTATGTGTATGCCGGTATCCGAGTGAGAGCCGAGAATGAAAAGAGAATTAAAGGTTAATATTTTAATATAGAGATAATATATATTTTTAATATATTTAAATAGTCTATCTCTTCTCTTTATTATTGATTTTTAATTTTATATTTGCATATTATTTAATATATATTATATGAGAAAAATCTACTTTATAAAAAAGGTGTGGGTAAACATTATAGCGGTACTTGTGTTGCTGGCTTTACCTGGTTTGTCGTGGGCGCAATATACGGTTACGTTAACGTTAGCAGACGAGAGCGGGAATCCGATAACAAACCAAATGATGTATTTGTATGAAGAAATTACCGGAGAGGGCATAGGGCAGGCTGCCGCTAATGCACAGGGTAAATGTGTATTTGATAATATACCTGCTGGAGAATATAGCTCGACGCTAAATTATTATCCGGGAAACGGAATGGGGTATATGCCTATCGAAAAGAAATTTACGGTTTCTGGCAATACCGAGGTTTCTTATAGTTATGCCGAACATAAGAAACTTCGTTTCGAGGTGAAAGGTATCGATGGAAATACGGCTGATGGAGGGAACATAACTTTGTTAAATAAAAAAGGCCGGATGGTTAATGCCGATTTGGTAAACGGTACGGGAACGATTATATGTCTTCCCGGGAGTTATAATTATTCTGTGCGGATAAATACTGCCGCTATTCCCGAAACAGGAGAAGTTACGGTAACGGAAAACGCGACCAAAAACATTACTTTTGATGGCTATAAACCAGTGAAATTCGATCCCGGATTTGGTGCGGAAAAACCCTTTAATGCTATGGCCGGAATCTATGATCAGCTCGGCAAACAACTGAATCAAGTATATATTTATAATAGCGAAAGTGTCATGTATTTTCCGGAAGGGACATTTGATTATCGGATAATGTCGATGGAATCGGAAGGTAAACAGTATTTTCCGTTGAAAGGCAGTTTTACCGTATCGGGAGGCGAAACAAAAGTAAATCTCGATTACTCTTCTTTTATCGAAGCCGATTTTACCGTTCAATTACCGGAAGGTTGGCAATGTTCCAATATGGCGTTTACCGATGCTGAAGGAACCAAGGGAAGGCCGAGTTTACATACTCCCTTTACCGTTTATTATATTCCCCAAGGTACTTATACATGGGAGTTGGCTCCTCTGACAGATGTAAATTATAATAATTTTCCTTCGCCTGATTCTCGTAATATTGATATTTCGTCAACTCAAAAAAGTTTTTTCTGGGAAGTAAAAAGCGATGATTATTCTAACGTAACGCTCAAAGTTGAAGGGATTATTGATGAGATATTACAGGGAGGAAGTTTTGAGATAGATGTTACCTCTGACGATAATGCGTATGAATATTCGACCTATTTCGAAGCTGGCGAGACTAAATCGGTAAATTTACTGAAAGGAAAAGATTATACGGTTAAAACCGAGTTTTACGATAAAGATGAAAACACGTCTTATACCCTGAACATGACGAAATTTACCGTAACAGAATCTCCGCAAACCGTTGTGATTTCTTACGCCGATTATGTCCCGGTACATTATACGGTAAAAAATCAATCGGGAAACTTTATTTTCGCCGGAATATTAATTTCTCAGAAAGGAATAAGTGTTGGTACTTTGGGTGGTGAGGAAAACTCGGTACTGAATGGGACTTTCTATTGTTTGCCGGGTGAGTATGAGTTTATTGTAGCCTCTATGCAATCGGGTTATTCACCCTTGAAAATAACCAAAACGATAAGTGGAAATGAAAATCTCGATTTTGTTTTGAGTGAAGGAAACAATTATCTGGTAAATATTTATGTAGAAGGACGGGAAGCTACCGAAGATCATACGGGGTATTACGATCTTGAGGGAGCCACCGTGCGTTTGGGAAATCAGACTCTGATCAGCGATGCCGGGGGAAACACGATCTTTTTAAATATACCCCCTGCTAACGGTATTACCCTCGAAGTTTCTAAAGAAGGATATAAAACCATAACCCAGACAGTGGATATACCTAACGAGAATTCGGCAGGCAATGTCGCTTATTTCGAAATTACTCTCGATCGTATTCTGTCTTCCCTCGAAGAAAATACGGCACCCGATTTTACCGTTTATCCTACGGTTACCGACGGTACGATAACTGTAACATCGTCCGAATCTCATTCGGGAGTTTGGCAGGCAAGTATCGTTTCGCTGACAGGCGGAGTGCAGAAAACAGATGTTCTTACGGACGGTGAAAATACGATAGATGTGTCGGCTTTGCAACCGGGTATGTATATCTTGCGTATTACCGACGGTAATACGGTTGTCATCAAGAAAATAATTAAACGCTGAAATAGATAACCCGTAATAGGCGGCCTGTTCTTGACGGTAGAACAGGCCGTTTTTATTTTGTGGGAACACTTTACGGAGTACAGGTGTTATAAGCGAAAAATGAATAACAGGTTATTATATATTATCGATCCTTATTGTATCTGGTGTTATGGTAATATTTCGGTAATAAACCATCTATACGATATTTACAGAAACCGTGTTGGATTTAGAGTATTACCGGCCGGTTTATGGAAAGGGGAGAAAATCCGGAAAATAACTCCCGAACTGGAACGAATGTTGACATACCAGTCGCATAAAGTAGGTGAGATTACCGATACTACCTTTGGAAAGGCTTTTTATGATGCATTGAAAGTTCAAGGTCGTGATCTCGACAGTGAAATACCTTCGAGAGCAATGGTCACTATCGGAGAGTATTGGCCGGGTCGGATTATTCCGTTCTGTAATCTTCTCTTACAGTCATTTTTTATGTATGGACTTAATTTGTCGGAAGATGAAACATATTATCGTATTTCGAGACAACTCGAACTTTCGCCCGAAGAGTTTATATATTATTTTAAAAGTGAGGAGATCGGGAAAATTACAACCGAAAAATTCGAACAAGCAGCCGATTATCCGGCCGAATATCCCAGCTTGTATTTTGTAGACCGTATCGGTTCGGTATATCCCGTATCATACGGATATACTCGCTTTTCGCAATTACAACACCGTATCAATCAACTATTATAAATCGCTACATAAAGGTATTGGTTTTTTCGATAAAAAGCCCGACCTTTATCGTCGTTAAATGATAATCTGAAAGAAAATGGCACATCAGCACGAACATCACCACCATGCGCATATACAAGATATGCAAAAGGTTAATAAAGCCTTTATTGTCGGTATCGTATTAAATACGATCTTTGTGGGAGTGGAAGCCGCAGCCGGTTTTTGGTTCGATTCTTTGGCTTTGTTATCAGATGCAGGTCATAATCTGAGCGATGTGGTCAGCCTTATTTTGGCTATGCTCGCATTTAGGTTGATGAGGGTAAAACCGAACGATAAATATACTTACGGATACAAAAAAAGTACGGTATTGGTTTCGCTACTGAACGCGATTATATTATTGGTAGCAGTGGGAATGATCTTAGGTGAAAGCATTAATAAAATAAGAAATCCTCAGCCCGTCGACGGAAATGCGATTGCATGGGTGGCCGGAGTCGGGATTGTTATAAACGCTTTTACAGCGTTATTGCTATTCAGAGAGAAAGGACAGGATTTGAATGTAAAAGGGGCTTATTTGCATATGGCCGCCGATACTTTAGTCTCGGTAGGCGTGTTAGTCTCAGGGCTGATCATACAACATACGGGATGGTATCTTATCGATCCACTGATCGGTATTATTGTGGCAATTGTTATCCTTGTCTCTACGTGGGGATTATTGCATGACAGTATCCGGTTATCTCTCGATGGTGTGCCGGTAGGAATAGATGTAGAAAGAGTAAAGAAAACGATTCTGAAAAATCCATTGGTAAAAGGGGTACATCATATGCATATATGGGCCTTAAGTACAACGGAGAATGCCCTTACGGCACATGTTGTGGTAGATTCTGCAAAAGATATGGAAAATCTGAAATGTGAATTGAAACACGAGTTGAAAGAAGAAAATATACAGCATGCTACCCTTGAGATAGAACTTAAAGGGGCTCATTGCGACGGTACCTGTTGCGAATGAAATTTATTCTGTCTGAATTAATTAGCGGTGTTTTGTAACTTAATAGAAAATATGAAGATATTCGATAAATTAAAACATACTCATCATCCCAAATCGGCAGCACTCGATCTGCTTAAATACATCGGGCCCGGCTTGTTGGTAACAGTCGGTTTTATCGATCCGGGTAACTGGGCTACTAATCTGGCAGCGGGATCTACTTTTGGTTACGCTCTTTTATGGGTGGTAACTTTTTCATCGGTAATGCTTATTATCATACAGCATAATGTAGCGCATTTGGGCATCGTTACGGGACTATGTTTGGCAGAGGCTACAAATAAATATATACGTCCGGCACTGGCACGACCTATACTCGGATCGGCTATGTTGGCGAGTATATCTACATCTCTGGCAGAAATATTGGGAGGAGCGATTGCGTTACAAATGTTATTCTCTGTTCCGGTTAAGATAGGAGCTGTGATTATTACTGCAGTATCTGTATTTATGTTATTCAGTAATACCTACAGTAAAATAGAACGGTGGATTATTATGTTCGTTTCTATTATCGGACTTTCGTTTTTGTATGAGCTGTTTTTGGTCGATGTAGAATGGGGAACTGCTGTTCGGGGTTGGGTGACCCCATCGTTTCCCGAACAGTCGATGCTGATTATTATGAGTGTGTTGGGTGCTGTAGTGATGCCTCATAATCTATTTTTACATTCAGAAGTAATTCAGAGCCGGGAATGGAATCTCGAAGATGAACATGTGATAAAGAAGCAATTAAAGTATGAGTTTTACGATACCCTGCTATCTATGATAATTGGTTGGGCTATAAACTCAGCAATGATAATACTGGCGGCATCTACCTTTTTTAAAAAAGGTATTGTCGTAGAAGAACTGAGCCAGGCTCAGGAACTTCTTACTCCTCTTGTTGGAAACAGTGCGGGGGTTATTTTTGCCGTTGCACTTTTATTTGCGGGCATATCTTCTACCGTGACTTCGGGTATTGCAGGGGCCTCTATATTCGGAGGTTTTTTTGACGAGGCTTATGACCCCAAAGATATTCATACTAAACTGGGGACTTTGTTATCGTTCATTCCTGCTTTGCTATTAATATTTGTAATAAAAAATCCTTTTCAGGGACTTATTATTTCACAGATGTTGTTGAGTGTACAACTGCCGATTACTGTATTTACTCAGATATACCTCACTTCTTCTCGCAGAGTAATGGGAAAGCATGCTAATAAAAGATCGACTAATATCATTTTGTTGGCTTTGGGTTTGCTGGTTACCGGATTGAATATCGGATTGCTCGTGAGTTTGTTCTGAAATATATCCGAATCTATTATTACTGAATAAAATAAAAAGCCATGGAATACAGTTTTCATACCCGTCTTGGGGGCAGTATTATTCTTACATCGGCTTTTCATGAAAATGAAAATCTGCAAAGGGACAAATCCTTGTACAAATTTATCTGGGTACAAGACGGGTGCTTGCAACTGGAAATTGACCATATTCCCGTTATATTACGAAAAGATGAGGTAATCTCTCTTACTCCGTTACATCATATCGATAGGGTCGGTATTGATGGAGAATATATTATGTTACTTTTTAATAGTAATTTTTACTGTATTTACGGCCATGATAATGAGGTGTCTTGTAATGGTTTTCTTTTTAACGGATCTTCTTATGTAATGAATCTCGAATTGGGTGAAGAGCAGTCCGATATTCTACATGAGATCGTTAATAATATCGAAAAAGAATATGATAACAAGGATAACTTGCAGGAAGAAATGCTTCGCATATTCTTGAAACGTTTTATTATAACTTGCACTCGTATTGCCCGTAATAAGTTTTCGATTAATCGCGAAAAAGAAAAAAGTTTCGACCTGGTACGCCGGTTTTATGTATTGGTAGATAATCATTTTAAAGAAAAGAAGATGGTACAGGACTATGCGTCTATGTTACACCGGTCGCCCAAAACGCTTACCAATTTATTTGCTTCCTATGGTTTGCCTTCTCCCTTACGGATAATCCGGCAACGAACAGAAGCCGAGGCAAAACGATTATTATTGTATAGTACCAAAAGTGCTAAAGAAATTGCCGATATACTTGGTTTTGAGGATTTGGCCACATTCAGCCGTTTTTTCAGGAATATGAGCGGAGAAAGTATTTCCGGTTTCCGAAAAAATATAAAACGGGAATAATCGACAACTTATGCTGTAAAATTGCCATTTATTTTTCGTTTTTGAATACCGACTTTTGTATCATAATAAAATTTTAAAATAAAGAGATTATGATATCGAGGATGAAAAGTTTATATCAGTCGTTTTTACAGTTTACTGCTTCTTTGCAAAAGGTTGGTATTAATCTTATTCGTGTTGCAATTTTGATAATTTTTGTTTGGATAGGAGGCCTTAAGTTCTGGAACTATGAAGCGGAAGGAATTGTACCGTTTGTAGCTAACAGTCCGTTTATGAACTTTTTTTATACTCAAAAAGCACCCGATTATAAATCGTATAAATTAAAGGAGGGAGAATACGATGCGGTAAAACAGGCATGGCATAAAAAGAATAATACATACGGGTTTTCCAAGGGACTCGGTATTCTTATTATGGGTATTGGCATTTTTGTGTTTTTGGGAATAATCTGGCCTAAAATAGGGATGGTAGGTGCCGTACTCGCAATAATTATGACGGTTGGCACTTTATCGTTTTTGGTAACGACTCCCGAGGTGTGGGTTCCTGATCTGGGAAGCGGTGAATATGGTTTTCCTTTACTTTCGGGTGCGGGCAGGTTGGTAATAAAGGATACCGCGATATTAGCAGGAGTTCTTGTCGTGTTATCCGACTCGGCACAGCGAATATTGAATAAACAAAAAAATAAATGATTATGGAAAATTACGATGCGATTATTATTGGGTTCGGTAAGGGTGGAAAAACCCTTGCTGCCGACCTGGCGGGCCGGGGATGGAAAGTCGCGATAGTAGAACGTTCCGATAAGATGTACGGCGGAACATGTATAAATGTAGGATGCATTCCTACAAAAACATTGATATATGACGCGCGTATGGCCAAATATCGGGCCGGAGATCAGTGGCAAGATAAGGCTGCATATTATTATAATGCCGTTGAAAGAAAAAATGGTGTAACAACGGTACTACGGAAAAAAAATTACGATAGTTTGGCTTCCCATGAGAATATTAAGATTTATACAGGAGTCGGATCGTTTGTTTCTTCCGATGAAGTTTCTGTTAAGACAAATGACGGTGAGATCGTATTAAAAGCACGGTATATTTTTATAAATACCGGTGCTAAAACAGTTGTTCCACCTATTGCCGGAATAAAAGGGAATCGTTTTGTGTACGATAGTGCTTCGATAATGAATTTGAAAGAACTTCCGCACCGGCTAGTGGTTATAGGAGGAGGTTATATCGGTCTTGAATTTGCTTCGATGTATGCTATGTTCGGCACTGAGGTGATTGTTTTAGAAGGTGGAAAAGAATTGTTGCCACGTGAAGACCGGGATATTGCAGAGGCAGTTGTGGAATCGCTTAATCGTAAAGGAGTTACTTTTTTAGCTGATGTAAAGGTAAATTCGATCGATGAAACAGAGTTGAATGCCAGGGTATCGTATATTGATTTGAATAGCCATAAAGAGTACGTAATCGAAGCTGATGCCGTACTGGTAGCTGTTGGGCGTCACCCGAATACCGATGATCTTTTTCCCGAGATAGCAGGAATCGAAGTTGATGAAAAAGGAGCAATTGTTACCGATGAATACTTACGTACATCTAATCCGCATGTTTGGGCAATGGGAGATGTGAGAGGTGGTTTACAGTTTACTTATATTTCTCTCGATGATTACCGTATCGTACGAGAAGGATTGTTTGGTCGGCAAGAACGTTCGCTTAGTGATCAGTATCCTCCGGTATATTCGGTTTTTATCGATCCTCCCTTATCCCATGTGGGTATGAATGAAACCGAAGCCCTTAAAAAAGGTTATGAAATAAAAGTAAATAAGTTATCTGTGTCGGCGATACCACGTATGAAAATATCGGGAAAAAGCGAAGGTTTGTTGAAAGCGGTTATCGATATTAAAACCGGGAAAGTTTTGGGTTGTACCTTGTTTTGTCCCGAATCGAGTGAAATAATCAATATAGTTTCCTTAGCTATAAAATCTGGTCGGGATTATACCTTCCTGAGGGATTGTATTTATACTCATCCGAGTATGAGCGAGTCGTTTAATGAATTGTTTAAATAAGGCGATTTTTTAGGATATAATTTCGTTTAAAATGCGAATGCTACCAGAATAGATTGATAAAAATTGAATTTTAGAAAATAAAAGTCCGGTCGGTTAAATACCCAAAGACCCGGTTTTCATTGAAAACCGGGTCTTTGGGTATATCAGATATTTTAAAATGGTTTGAAACCCATAATTTCCCGCACATCACGTAATGTTTTAGCAGCGCTTTCACGGGCTTTTTCTGAACCGGCTTTAACAACTTTCCGCAAATAATCTTCGTTATTCTGTATATCGAGAATACGTTCCCTTATCGGGAGAGTTACTTTCAGGATGTCTTCTGCCAGTTGTTTTTTCAGATCTCCGTATCGAATTTCGCAATTATTGTATTTTTCTTCAAAATATTCGACTGTATCGGGAGTCGAAACAATTTTCAAAATCGTAAAAAGGTTTTCTACCGGTTCCGATTTGGGCGAATTCGGTGTTTGAGGACCTTCGTCGGTAACGGCCCGCATGACTTTTTTACGCAGAGTTTTTTCGTCATCGATTAGATATACGCAGTTTCCTTCCGATTTCCCCATTTTCCCGGTTCCGTTCAACCCCGGAATTTTAATGGATTCGGCTCCGAAATTATAACTTTCCGGTTCGGGGAAATACTCTACTCCGTAGATGCTGTTGAACCGGCGCGAAAAGCGTCTTGTCATTTCAAGGTGTTGTTCCTGGTCTTTTCCTACGGGAACTTTTGTCGCTTTGTGTATCATAATATCTGCTGCCATCAAAGAGGGATAGGTCAGTAGGCCGGCATTTACATTTTCGGGTTGTTTTCGCACTTTTTCTTTAAAAGATACCGTGCGTTCCAGCTCCCCTATATATACATGCATATTCAGTAAAAGATACAATTCGGAAATTTCTGGTACATCGCTTTGTATAAAAATAGTGGAAGCTTCCGGATCGAGTCCTGCGGCAAGGTATTCCGAAAGTATATTTTTTACATTTACATGTAATAAAGAGGGATCGGGATGGGTTGTCAGGGAATGGAGATCGGCAATAAAGAAGAAGCAATTGTTTTCATGTTGCATTTTTACGAAATTGCGAAGAGCCCCGTAATAATTCCCTAAATGTAGGTTCCCGGTAGAGCGAATACCGCTCACAACAGTTTCATTCATATAGTTTGATATAAATTATAATTTCTCAAAATCGAGGTACAAATGTAACAAAAATAGCGTTTTGCACCAAGCGGGATTTATCCTAATAATTGCTTTTCGATCAGGGAATGTAGAGCGGGAGGGGCGGCCAGTATCGATATTTCTCGATCTGTCCGGTAATAGGTAACGAGAGCTCCAGCTTCTTGAGCGATAAGCATTCCTGCACAAATATCCCAAAGGTGTAAGTTGGGTTCCCAATATCCATCGAGAAAACCAGCACCTACGTAACATAGGTCATAGGCAGCCGATCCCGATCGGCGGATACCTCGTATCAACGGTAATATTTTAGATAATTCGGCGAGGTTGTTGTCGGGATTCGTATCTTTATCGATGGGAAATCCTGTTGTGAGTACCGAAGGCGCCAGGGATGTTTTTTGTGATACGTGTATTGGCTGATGGTTCATAAAACTTCCTTTACCTTTTATGGCGGTAAATAATTCGTCGAAATAGGGGATATATACTACACCTAATACCGTTTCGTTCTGGTATTGCAAACCGATCGAAACACTGAAAATAGGAAGTCCTTGGCTAAAATTGGTCGTTCCATCGAGCGGATCTATTACCCATTCGTAGTCACTATGACCTTTGTGCATACCACTCTCTTCCCCTAAAACCGAATGAGAGGGGTATGTTTTTTCGATTTGTCTCAGAAAATAATTTTCACTTTCTTTGTCTGCCGCTGTTACGACATCATTGATGTTGGCTTTTAGTTGTAGATTAAGACTGTTTCCCCTGAAATAAGTTAAGTGTATGCGTCCTATTTCGTGTGCCCAGTCTATGGCGTGCGCGAGCATTTGGTTCAAGTCTTCCATAGTCTCTTTATTGATGATTTGATATAAAAACAGGCGTAGAACCTGAATCCCCGCCTGTATAAATTTTTTTTACGTATGTTATAAGAATTTTATCAATCATTTTCTTCTTCGAGATCTTCGATCGGCAGTTGTCTTTTAAAAGCTTCTTTGAAAGAAATGAGTGATTCGGTACGGGCGAGGCCCAAAGGTTGTAGCTTAGAATGTATGATACTCAACAAATGACTGTTGTTACGGGCATATAATTTTATAAACATATCATATTGCCCGGTAGTATAATGGCATTCGACTACTTCGGGTATCTCTTTCAGTTTAGCAAGAACATCGCCGAACTGTCCCGGGTTTTGGAGATATAATCCGATGTAAGCACAAGTTTCGAAACCTATTTTATTGGAGTCGATCGTGTATTCCGATCCTTTGATGATACCCAGGTTGGTTAGTTTCTGTACACGCTGATGTATCGCTGCACCCGAAACGTTACATTCTCTGGCTACTTCAAGGAACGGTATTCGGGCATTCGATGCGATAAGTTTTAGAATTTTATAATCCAAGCTGTCTAACTGATGGTGTCCCATTTCCTTGTTATTTATCGTATGTAAATTTGCAATAATATACAAAGTTAAACAGAAAGATAATATATTCAACAAAAACGGCCTTTTTTCTTTGTGTTTAATAAAAAAACAGATAATAAAACGACTGATTTATTTCATAATTAAAAATAATATGCATTTCTGTTTCTGAAGTCCGTTTGCAAAATTCGAGGTGAAGCTGTATCTTCGTATTTTATAGATTTTAAAAATAGATAAGATGATACGATTGGTGCCGGTTGCAAATAATGATGATAAAGTCATGTCGTATATACGACAGATTTATGATGAATCTTTTCCGATAGATGAACGAAGGGATTTTAACGAAGTGAAAGTGCTATTGAAGTCCCGTGCCGAGTTTGTATTGTATCTGATTGAATCTGATGGGAAAGAAGTGGGTTTTATTTCTTCTTGGGAATTTCCCGATTTTATCTATGTCGAGCATTTTGCCATCGATCCGTCGTGCCGGGGTGGTGGCTATGGAGCTGAAACTTTACAGTGTTTCCTCAGTGATGTTACAAAGCCGGTAGTGCTTGAAGTAGAAAGGCCTGAAGACGATTTCAGCCGTCGTCGTATCGCCTTTTATGAACGTGTAGGCTTTAAATTATGGGGAGAAATTGCATATATACAACCGCCTTACGATACAACCCGGAAACCTCTTGATTTATTGCTGATGACATTCGGAGATATCGATCTTTCTTCTACCTTTAAATTGGTAAATACAACTTTGCACAGGGAAGTATATGGGGTAAAAGAATAAAATTGTGTCAGTATTTATCTTGTAAAAAACGTAAGGCCAGATAAGTAAATGTTTCCACACCTGTTATTAGAGCCGATTCGTCTATAAGAAAACGGTCGGTATGCTGTTCTCCACATTGAGGGTTGTTTTTCCCTTTTACCCCAAGCCGATAGAAAGTGGAGGGTATGGTTTCAGCGAAGAATCCGAAATCTTCTGATGTCATTCTCCTTTCCATTTCTCCTACATTTTCCGACCCTAATATTTCTCGGGCATAATTGGCAGCTTTTCGTGTGACGAACGCATCGTTTGTAACGGCCGGATATCCTTCGGGAATAGATATTTCGCATTCGCATCCGCAAGCCTTTGCTGTGTGCTGTATTGTTTCTCTTATTAATGGTTTTAATCTTTTTCGTTCATTATTATCCATACAACGGAAGGTGCCGGCAAGGGTAACTTTATCGGGAATGATATTCGTTGCCCCATCGGCGATTAAGCGGCCGAATGTAATTACGGCAGGTATAAACGGATTTCTGCGTCGACTGACAATTTGTTGTACCGCTACAACAATTTCTGAAGCTGCCAGTACAGTATCGTTTATGCGATGAGGCATTGCTCCGTGTCCTCCTTTTCCTTTTACGACGATATGTATTTCATCGGCAGAGGCCATGACGCAACCTTCGCCGAAAGTAACTTTACCACTATCTATTTCCATGTTGGTGTGTTGTGCGATCATCAGTTCCGGTTTTATTTCATTGAAAATGCCGTCTTCAAGCATTAATCTGGCCCCTCCCGGGTGTTTTTCCTCTCCCGGTTGAAAGATGGGCAAAACGATGCCGTCGAATTTATCACGCAACTGATTTAGGATTAGCGTTGTTCCAGCCAGGCAGGCGGTGTGTGCGTCGTGGCCGCAAGCGTGCATAATATGTTGATTTACCGAACGAAAAGGTATGTCGTTGGCTTCTTGTATGAATAAAGCGTCCATATCGGCCCGCAAACCGATAATACGTCCTTTTTCTTTACCTTCTATGCGAGCCATGATCCCGTATCCTCCGATATTTTTTCTAAAAGGTACACCGGCATCTACAAGTATCTGTGTTATGTATGCCGAGGTTTCTTTTTCTTCGAAAGATAATTCGGGATACATATGCAAATGGCGGTATATTTCAGAAACTTTTTGTTGAGTCTGTCTCACAAGTTCTTTAACAATTCCTTTCATGGGATATGGTGTTTATTCTTGGGGCAAACTTAAACATTCCTGTAGAGTGTGGCAATTATCCGATGTTATTTCTTTATACGATATGCGAGTTAATTATGTATAATTTAGTTAATATGTTAAAACGATGATTAAATAGTGTAGTTTCAGAAAATAGTATTACATTTGCTTTACGGAGTTTGTACTTCGAATTTATATAAATAAAAAAGACAAATGAGACTGTATTGCGGCTTTGTAGCCGTTGTTTTAGGTATTAGCATATTTCTGTTATCGTGTGTCGGTGATTCCGACAATAAGAAGATCATAACGGTAACCATTCAACCGCAAAAATATTTCGCAGAGAAAATTGCCGGCGATAAGTTCGAAATAAACTGTATTGTTCCTAATGGTAGTAATCCCGAAGCATACGATCCTTCTCCTTCGAATCTGGTGCATGTAGGGAAAAGCGTCGCTTATTTTAAAATCGGAAATATCGGGTTTGAAATGGCGTGGTTGGGCAAATTAGCTCAGAATAATCCCGCTATGAAAATTTATGACAATGCAGAGGGAATTGAGATATTAACAGGCACGCATCAGCATGAAGGGCATGTAGAACATCAGCAACACGAAATAGAGGTTGATCCTCATTATTGGAGTTCTCCCAAACAGGCGCAGGTAATTGCTCGTAATATGTATAAGGCTTTTGTCGAATTAGATCCTGAAAATAAAGATTTTTACCGTAAGAATTATGATAATCTTACGTCTGAAATTGTGCGTATGGATACTTTTATGACTCAGAAGCTGGCTCCGGTAGAGGGTTCTGCATTTATTATTTATCATCCGTCATTAAGCTATCTGGCACATGATTACGGTTTAAAACAGATGAGTATCGAATTGAACGGAAAATCCCCGTCTGCACGATATATGAAACAAATTGTGGATACGGCCCGTGAAAACAATGTGAAAGTAATATTTATTCAGAAAGAATTCGATGTAAAGCAAGCTCAAACCCTGGCTAAAGAACTCGGGTGCAGAATTGCTCAAATCAATCCGCTGAATTATAACTGGAATGAAGAACTGGAACATATTACCAATGAGCTCAGTCGATAATAAAGTAATCGAGGTTTCCGGTGTATCTTTATGTTATGACCGGCTTCCTGTACTCGAAAATATAAATCTTGATATTTATAAAGGTGATTTTTTGGCAATAACCGGACCTAATGGGGGAGGAAAAACTTCTTTGTTGCGGATTATATTAGGCTTATTGAAGCCTAATATCGGAAAGGTGCATTATTATCGGGACGGTCATTGGGTGCGTGATCTCAATTTGGGCTATCTTCCTCAAAAAAATGGGATCGATTCCCGTTTTCCCATAACAGTTTCAGAGGTAATTGCATCCGGTTTGATGAACGGCCGATCATTGGGGCGTCTTTCTGTTGAACAGTACGCTATGGTATCTGAAATGATTCATCTGATGGGACTCGAAGAATTGGCGGATCGACCTATAGGAGGACTTTCGGGAGGCCAGTTGCAGCGTACATTATTGGGACGTACTTTGGTTTCACAGCCCGAAATACTCATTCTCGATGAGCCGTCTTCTTATGTAGATAAGGTTTTTGAAAGTCGCATGTATGATTTACTGAAGGATATATCTTACAAAACGACTATTTTACTCGTTTCTCACGAGGTGAATCATGTAACAGAACTGGCGAGTCGTACAGTGAGAATAAATAAGACCCTGCAAGAGGTTTTATAAATACAGAATATTATTTGACTCTTCTGTAAACACCTCCGGGATACGCTTGTATAAGTCCTTTAAACTCGAGTTCGAGTAACGAAGCTAATATTTCAGGGGCGGGACGATCGGTAAAAATGGTCAGTTGTTCTATCTGACATTCTCCTTTATCCTGTAATATTTTTAAGATAGTTTCTTCCTGTTCGTTAACTTCGGAGAATAGGCTGGGTTGTATTTCTTTTTTCAGAGGACGTTCCCAACACATGGCATCTATGAAGTCTTCGGCAGAAGTAATCAATGCAGCTTGGTTACATGCGATCAAACGATTGCAACCTTTAGAATAGGTGTCCCCGATACGTCCCGGAAGAGCAAATACATCCCTTGAATATCCCGAGGCAATTCCTGCGGTAATCAATGCCCCTCCTTTTTCTGCCGATTCTACGATGACAGTCGCATCAGATAATCCTGCTACGATACGATTACGAGCGATGAAATTCCCCCGGTGTAGCAATTGTTGTGAAATGTATTCGGTAAGTAATCCGCCGTGAGACAACATTTCTATTGCTGTTTGGCGATGAACTGGGGGATATAAGGTATTCAGACCGTGAGCAAGTACGCCTATAGTCTGTAGTCCGGCCTGTAAAGCAGCACGGTGTGCGGCAATATCTATACCGTAAGCTAAGCCGCTTACGATAATACTTTCGGGAAATATTTGCGATAAGTCGTTGATGAATTCGGTACAAAATCCCCGACCATAATTGGTCGCATGGCGTGTACCGACGATACTTATTATGCGGGATACATTCAGGTCGGCATTTCCCCGGTAGTAGAGCATCAATGGGGCATCGACACATTCGAGCAGTCTGGAAGGGTAATCCGGGTCGGTAAAGAATAAAGGAGTAATCTTATTTTTTTCGATAAACTCGGCTTCTTTAAGGGCTTGTTCTTTTGCCTTTTGTCGTTTATCGTCAGCAAAAACAGGGCTTTGCAATCCCGAAACTTTTTGTAATATGTCCTGTTTACAAGAAAAAATTTCCCGTACTTCTCCGAAGGATTCCAGTAATAACCGGGCCATTAGCATGTTCATGCCTTTAATACGGGTAAGAGCTATTTTATAAATAAGGTCGTTGTTGCAATTCATTAATGTTAAGGGGTTAAAGGTATTTTTCAAAATATGGAACAAGTTCGTCTCCTCGGCTTAGTTTTCCGTTATTTATACATACAGTTTCGACTCGTCCTTTTACACAAAGTTTATGATCGCATTTTCGGTATATATCTTGATAGAAAACAAATTTGATTCCTTCTTTTCTAACATATAATTTACAAATAAAATAATCTTGGCTATGCAACGAGTTTTTATAATCGATCTCGATACGGCTGACGACCGGTTCTATTCCTTTTAACCGTATTTCATTGAAATTAGTGCCGGTTTGCTGCAGGAATTCGTGTCTGGCATGTTCGAGATAGTGCTGATAATTTGCATTGTTTACAATACCTTGCATATCGCATTCGTAATCACGTACTTTAAATTCGAGTTCGTAGCAATATTTAGTTTCCATTTTTATACTTGGCCGTTTATATAGATTTCAAAAATAACGAAATAATTTATATATACGATATTATTGTAAAAACGGGAAGTTACGTAGCTTCCCGTTTTTATGTAAAAGAAGTTATATTTTTCCTTGTAAAGAAGAGATCCGTTCTATCAGTTCGTTCCCCAATGCGGTTTTTGCCCGGATGTGTTCATTAACTGTTTGTACGAAAGTATTGCTGTCGAAAGCGCCTCTAACCTGTTCGAAATCGATATTTTTTTGTTGGGAATTTCCATCGACCCCGAATCCGGTTTTAGCAGTTATAGAGAATTCTTTCTTTGCATCGGCATATAACATATCATCGAGGCTAACAACTGCTTCGCGCCAAATATTTACGATCTCGATAATATCATCGGCTTTCATTTGAGAAATATCTTTATCATACCATTTTTGCATGATTTCATAAGCCCAGGTCCACTCCATGTCGTAATAATTTTGGTGAAGTCTGGTGAAAGTATCGTTTATTTCATCGAGAGAAGTAATTTTTTCCGATTCGATATCTGAAATCAGTTTATCGATTTCAGATTTAGGTGCGATCAGTCCCGATAAATCGAGCCATTCTCCATTTCCTGCCTTTGTTGTCGGCTTTAGTCGTTTTCGAATTTCATCGTTATCTTTAAATCGGGTAATTTCAAGTCGCTTGATAATCGAATTACCGAGAAATTTATTAATAGCTTTAGAATAAAGCAATATCCCTTTTAATAATGATCCGTTGTGTATATTGGCACTTTGGTAAGAATAAACTTCCGATGTTTCACCCGAAGTACGTTGCAGTGAGCGTAGCACTTCGATAGCCGTCAGCATTTTTTGTATCGTATAAGGGCTTAATAAATTGAAATTGATGTTGTCTAATTTTTCGGGATCTTTTCGTTTGTCCCGTTTAGGCCATTTCTGAGCGTCGCGTATGGTTCCTACACTTTTCAGGTTCACTCCCGGTACCAGATACGACTCATTTCCTTTTTCGATGAGGTAAGAGAAAGGCAGATCGGATGTGTCCGGGTGTCTGACATGTCGCCCCATAACCAGAGAGAAAGCTCCTATTTTTGCCGGCCAAAGGATATATGAATCGCTTGTTGTTTTCGATCCTCGTTCGACAATACCCTGATGTATGGGTCCCAGTTTATACATATGATTACTTTGGTTCGATCCGCTTCCAGCATTCAGGAAAGAAAACATACCGGCAATGAGTAAACTCGATTTATGCATCGATACGGTATATGGTCCTGCAAATATGGCGCAGGCTTCACCGTTTTCTCCCTGACAATTGCTGAAGAAAAGGGAGTCGTGTGCCGAAAAAAGATGGGATAAAGAACAAGCCTGCCCGATAAAGCATCTTACCATAACTACGCCGTCGGAAATGTGAGCCCCCGAACTGACAATAAAATCCTCTGCCATGACATTGCAGCCTATTTTTACAGGATCATTCTCGTTGCTGTTTATGGTACCGTTTTCGAGTTTCGAAGCACCGTTGATTTCACAAAAATCACCGATACATACGTTTTTTATCGTTCCGGTATTTATAATCTCGACATTTTTCCCGATGTATCCTATTTCCGAAGTATGTTTTTCGGCATATGCGGCGATCATTTCTCGTAGTTTTCCTATGAGCACGGGACGATGACGATATAATGCGATAATATAGGCGAGGTGTGCCGACAATTTATTATAAATAGGGACCTCACGTCCACCTGTTTCGCAGAGTACAGAAACTTCCGTACCGTTTCCGAAAGAGCTTTTTCCTTCTACTACGATAACATTTACATTTTGTATAAAGCTGTTCTCTCCGATATTATAATTGGCTATATAGTTCGATACATTCTCGATCAGGACATTGTTTTCCAAGGTACAATTATGTAGGCTGACATGTCTTAGTCCCGAATGTTTTCGGAAGCCTCCGGGTAAAATGAATTCTTTTTCGAATACACCCATGCGAATTTTACCTGAAAAACGGGTATGGAATATATACTCGGGCGTAAAAGCTTCTGCTACTTCAATAGCCGACCAGTCATCCGAGGTGCAATGTTGCTGCTTCAACGTTTCTATTTCGAGGTCGGTCAGTTTTCTGAATGTTTTACACATTGTTCCGTATTTTTTAGCGATAGTGTTAAAGACTTAGTTTTCTTCAGCCGATTCTATATCATTCTCATCGTATTTTGTGTATAGAAAATCATTATAAGGGAATCGTGTGACATGAATTTCTTTTACTTTATCATATAACCGTTTTTTTAGTTCGTCGATATTTTGTTTTTCTTTCGCTGAAATAAAAATGCAATTGTCATTCATTTTAGCCATCCAGGTGGCTTTCAGCTCGTCAAGGGAAATATTTTCTTTTGTACGAGGAGTAAGATCGTCTGCATCTTTTTCGACGTAGGAAAAAGCATCTACTTTGTTGAAAACAATAATCATAGGTTTATCGGCCGAATCGCAAACTTCATACAAAGTTTTGTTTACGATTTCTATTTGTTCTTCAAAAGAAGGATGGGAAATATCTACTACGTGTAAAAGAAGATCGGCATCACGCACTTCATCCAAAGTCGATTTAAAGGATTCGACGAGGTGCGTCGGTAATTTTCGGATAAAGCCTACGGTATCTGTCAGTAAAAAAGGAAGGTTATCGATAATGACTTTACGTACAGTAGTATCCAGTGTCGCGAATAATTTGTTTTCGGCAAATACTTCCGATTTACTGAGTAAATTCATCAGGGTAGACTTTCCTACATTTGTATAGCCAACCAAAGCTACCCGCACATTTTTACCCCGGTTTTTTCTTTGAATCGATTTTTGCCGGTCTATTTGTTTCAGTTCCTGTTTCAGTCGTGATATTTTATCGAGAATGATACGACGGTCGGTTTCGATCTGTGTTTCACCGGGGCCGCGCATTCCGATACCGCCTCGTTGTCGCTCGAGGTGGGTCCATAGCCGAGTCAGCCTTGGAAGTAGGTATTGGTATTGTGCCAGTTCTACTTGGCTTTTTGCATGGGCCGTTTGTGCCCGTTTGGCAAAAATATCGAGGATAAGGCTGGTACGATCCAGAATTTTTACCTGTAATTCGTGTTCTATGTTTTTTAGTTGTTTGGGACTGAGGTCGTCATCGAATATAACGAGCCCTATTTCATTTTCATCGATGTAATCTTTAATTTCTTTTAGTTTCCCGGCTCCTACAAATGTCGTAGGATTAGGGTACTCGAGTCGCTGTAAAAATTTTTTTACAGGTTCTGCTCCGGCCGTCTCGGCCAAAAATGCGAGTTCGTCGAGATATTCGTTTGCTTTAGCTTCGTTTTGTGTTTGCGTAATGATACCTACCAATACGGTACGTTCGGTATCTTGTTTTGTAAGAATAAATTCCTTCATATATGATTTTGGTATAATATATGCAAATATAATGAAATAGCGGAGAAAATGTTCTTCGTCCTTATGAATCTCTACTGTTTTATTCCAGTGTAAAGATATAGTTTTTATCGTCAGAAAGTGTAGGGTCGAAATGAAAACCTTCCCAGGTAAATGTTTTTAGTATTTCGGGATTTTCGATTCTGTTTTTTAATATAAAACGGGTCATTGCTCCACGTGCCATCTTGGTATAAATCACAATGGTTTTCATTTTCCCGTTTTTTATAAGCTTAAATTGTGGTGTTATGATATGGCATTCGCTTTCGATCCGTTTCCAATCGAACAGATATTTCATTTCGTTGCTGGCCAGATTGAATAAAATTCCTCCCGTTTTTTTTATCTCGGAAATGAAGCCCTCTGTAAGTCTTTTATTCCAATAAGCGTACATATTTTCCGTTCCTGATTCCGATAGATCTACGTCTCCCTCGAGCCGGTAAGGTTTTATAAGATCCATCGGACGTAAAAGTCCGTAGCAAAAAGAGGTGATGCGCAAATGGTTCTGTGCATATTCGAAATCTTCTTGTGAAAAATCCTCTGGAGAAATATTTTTGAAAACGATGCCTGTATATGCCAGTAATGCTTGTAGCGAAGTTGTTGTTGTCGAGTGAAAATCTTGATACCTTAGAAGGTTTTCTGCTGCGATGCGATCGGGTATTTTAAGAATTTTTTTCAGTTCTTCAGCATCGTATTGCAGTAACCGTCCGATTATGTATGATGCTTCTTTCGCATAGGTGGGTTCCGTAGCGAAAGGAGGTTTAATTTCCGACTTACGACTCATTGTTTTTGCACAGGAAAGAAGAAGCATCATAATGGGGAATTAATAAAACGTATTTAATAATTTTACAAATATAATTTTTAGGGTTGAATAAAAAAAGGAATAGTTTTCTATTCCCTTTTTATGTTTGTTTGTTTCTCATTCAGGAGTGATTCCCTGTTTGGCCAATAATTCGAGACTGAGATCTTTTAATTTGAATTTTTGTATTTTCCCGCTTCCTGTCATTGGAAATTCGTCGATAAAGAAAATATATTTAGGAATCTTATGCCGTGATATTTTTCCTTTACAAAAATCTTTAATATCACAATCTTGCAGGGTCTCTCCGGGTTTTAGAATAATAAAGGCGCCTACTTCTTCTCCGTATTTTTTAGAAGGTACTGCAGCGACTTGTACATCTTTTATCTGAGGTAACTGGTATAAGAATTCTTCGATTTCACGAGGATAAATATTTTCGCCTCCTCTGATAATCATATCTTTTATACGTCCTGTAATAATATAATTCCCTTCAGGAGTTTTTACCCCTAAATCACCAGAATGAAGGTATCCGTTTTTATCGATAATTGCGGCAGTCGCTTCCGGCATTTTGTAATAGCCTTTCATAATATTGTAGCCTTTACAACACATTTCGCCTTGTACGCCTACGGGGCATTCTTCGAGAGTATCGGGATCAATTACCTTAACATCTACAAACGGGAGGTCGCTCCCTACCGTCGAGGTACGTACTTCCAGCGGATCATCTACTTTACTTTGTGTCATACCGGGAGAGGTTTCGGTTAGGCCGTAAACACTGGTTATTTCCCGCATATTCATTTTTTCCACCACTTCTTTCATCAGCCATTCGGGGCAGAGAGAACCGGCCATAATCCCGGTACGTAAAGAACTGAGGTCGAACATATCGAACATCGGATGATGTAGTTCGGCAATAAACATGGTAGGCACACCGTAAAGGGCGGTACACCGTTCTTTATGTACCGATGCAAGAACGACCAGAGGGTCGAAGCGTTCGAGCATAACGGCGCAGGCTCCGTTGGTAATGATAGCCATAATGCCTAATACGATACCGAAACAATGGAAAAGAGGAACGGGAAGACATACGCGATCGTTTTCGGTAAATTTCATACATTGTCCGATACAATACCCGTTATTTGTAATGTTGTGGTGGGTAAGCATTACTCCTTTAGGAAAACCAGTTGTTCCTGAAGTATATTGCATATTTACCACATCATAACAATCGAATAATTTTTTTTGTTTTTCCAGAATATCGTCTTCCATTGTACTACCCAGCAACAAAAGTTCGGCTGTATTGTACATTCCCCGATGTTTTTCCTGCCCGATATATACCACATTTTTCATAAAAGGGAAACGTTCGCTTTTAAGATTCCCCCGTTGAGACGTGCGTAATTCGGGTAACATAGTATAAGTCATATCCCGGTAATCACTGTCGAATGTTCCGTTCGAAATACAAAGGGTATGCAAATCGGAGTCTTTTACGAGATACTCGAGTTCGTGCTGTTTGTAATTGGTGTTTACCGTTACCAGTACGGCTCCGATTTTAGCCGTTGCGAAGAGAAAAACGGTCCAGTCGGGGACATTAGTTGCCCATATGCCTACGTGGGAATCTTTTTTAACGCCGATTGCCATCAATCCTTTCGCCAGATTGTTGACACGTCGGTTGAATTCCGAATAGGTAAATCTCAGGTTTCGGTCGGAGTAAACGATAAATTCTTTATCCGGAGTTTTTTCTGTCCAGTATTCAAGAAAATCCCCCAATGTTTTTTCAAATAGTTTCATAGGTCTTTTTTGAGAGATCGTTAAACCGGAATGTGTATGACGGCAAGTATTTGCGCATCTTCACAATTATCGGCATGTACATGGTGAGGAACGATAGAGTCGTAGTAAATGCTGTCGCCTTTCGTAAGCCGGTAAGTTTTATTTCCATAATTAATTTCGATATTACCCGACATAACATAAATAAATTCTTCCCCTTCGTGAGAAGAAAGTTCGTATGTTTCAGGGTCGGCGGGAGCGATATTTATCATAAATGGTTCCATGTGCCGGTTAGCTTTCGATCCCGATAACGAATAATAATCCATATGTCGGCGAGTTCCCGAAACATGGGTAGAAAATGTGAGATTACTGCTTTGTTCCTCGCTACGGCAAACTACAGGACCTAATTCTTCTTGACCATCGAGGAATGTTCCGAGTCTGACTCCGAGAGCTCGTGCTATTTTCAGTAATATGGCCAAAGCCGGTAAGTCGGTATTATCTTCGATTTTTTCAATTATTTCATCATTCAGTCCCGCATGTTGAGCGAGTTCTTCCCGTGTCATTTTTTTGTCTTCGCGCAGAGACTTTATTTTATCTCCGACAAAATTGTTACAGTTCATTATTGTTTCGTTTGTTAATTAATCGATGTTTTTAGGTTTCAGAATGAAATATTTTTCTGCAAAAATAAATAAAACTTTAATTATTCTTGCGAAAAATGAGAGAAATTTCTTTTACGATATAGTTTTCATTTTCCCGTTTCTATTTTTACCAACCGGAGGTCGCTCCTCCTCCGCCCGAACGGCCGCCTCCGAAACTACCCCCCGAGAAACCTCCTCCTCCTCCAAAACCTCCTCCTCGATGGCCTCCTCCGGATGCCACGATGATCATAGGTATGACATAACGTTTTCTGAATTGTTTATGGCAATGGGCGCAACCGTATATTTTTTCTCCTTCTCCCGCACTGAAAGGGGTTGCCGGGGATAGGATATAATCTTTTTGAAGACTATAGGCCCGGGCCCGGCAATTAGGACATACCGTGTATCGTGTGTATGCGTTTTCATAGGGGAATATTCTGGTATTTCCGCATTTATCGCATAGCCATACATCATAATCTACCGAGTTGAGTTTTTCTTCGGTATTTTCTTGAGGAGAAAGATAATGATTGTCCTCTTCTTCATTGAGTTTGTGCATCGTACTGCCGCATTTGTCGCAAATTTGTTTTTCATTGCGTAGCTTTTTGAGTTTCCAGCGTAACCAAAAACAAATAAAAGCGACGAAAAAAGGGAAAATAAATGCCAGTATAGTTACAGTTCCTTTAAAGCGGACGAGTGATTTATAACGGTTATAATTATTGTTATTATATTTTTGTTTTAATGAACTTCGGATCATACTCAACAGAAGAACTGAAATCAGAAACGATGCTCCGAGATAGAAATACAAGGGATTTATATTATTAGTTCCCTGATATTGTTCAGTGGGACGGGTCGCTTTTATTTCATCTTCCGCTTCGGGATTAGTCAAAATATCGGTAACCCTTTCTATGCCAGCCAGCATACCGCTACTGTAATCACCCTTTTTAAAATATGGCAACATATTCACCATTTGTATTCTTTTGACGATGGCATCGGGCAATACACCTTCGAGGCCATAACCTGTTTCGAAGGTAATTTGCCGTTTGTCGGCAACGAGAAGAATGAGCAATCCGTTATCTTTTTCTCTCTTGCCAATACCCCAATGCTCGAAAAGGCGAGTGGCGAAGGGCTTAATTTCTTCATCTCCGATAGAATTAACTGCGACGACCGCTACTTCTGCAGTTGTTTTAATTTGCAGAGAATCGAGGATTTGATTGATGGCGGCAACGGAAGAAGCTGAAAGTATACCGTCGGGATTTGAAACGAAATCTTTTGCATTTTTTAGATGTGTATTCGGGATGGTCTCTATCGTATAGGCATTGTCTGCCATGAGCGAGAGCGAACTCGAAAGAAATATCAGTAAAAATAATAGTATTCTTTTCATTGTTTTTGATTTTCTAAGTTTTATACGGCAGGGAGACTCATTCCGTTTATTTTTCGATAAAGGTCGAGAGCATATACATCGGTCATGCCCGATATGTAATCGATAACAGCCTGTAAGCGGTTATAAAGAGATTCGGCTTGCATTTCGTATTGGGTCGGGACCTTATTCAACAATAATTGAGAATAAGCCTTTTGGGGATTTATGACAGCATCTGTGAGCTTATCGAGTAATATAGAAATAATTCGGTTACCGGCTAATTCGATGTCCAGAACATCAGAGGATTTGTAAATATATGCATATGCGGCTTTCGAACAGTCTTGATATGCTTTACAGGGAACGGTTCCGATATGATCGATTAAGGCTCCTTCGAATTTTCCTTCCAATAAAATATCTTCTTTTTCGCAGAAAATCCGAGAGCATTCGTCGACTAAGACTCCTATTACGCAAGAACGCAGATAGGCGATTTGTTCATTGATATCTGTAACGATATCGAGTGTTTCCATTATATGTTCGAGCCTTTGTCCTTCAAAGAAGCTCAGTAAAAGTTTTTTGGTAGTGTCTGTGGTAAGAATTTTCAGTTTATGGGCATCTTCTATGTCCATGATTTGGTAGCAAATGTCGTCGGCAGCTTCTACCAGATATACCAGTGGGTGGCGGCAATATCGTACACCGTCTTCTTCTTTCATGCGGATCATACCCAAATCTTCTGCGACTTTAATAAAATCGGCTTCTTCCGATTTGAAAAATCCGAATTTCCCTTTCTTTTTAGCTAAAGTCGAGGAATGAGGATATTTTACAATAGAAGCTAAGGTAGAATAGGTCATGGCAAAACCGCCTTGTCTTCTGCCGTTGAACTGGTGGGTGAGTAATCTGAATGCGTTTGCGTTTCCTTCAAAATGGGTAAGATCTTTCCATTCATCTTCTTTCAAGAATTTCTTGAGATCCATTCCGTTTCCTTCCGAAAAATAAGTTGCTATGGCGCGTTCTCCCGAATGACCGAACGGCGGGTTTCCCATATCGTGTGCCAAACAAGCTGCCGAAACGATGGGCCCTATTCCTTGTAATTTATCTACCCAGGGCTTGTCGGCATATTTTTCCGAAAATATAGCCGAAACATTATTTCCGAGAGAACGTCCTACACATGAAACTTCGAGGCTGTGAGTAAGTCGGTTGTGTACGAATACACTTCCCGGTAGAGGAAATACTTGAGTTTTGTTCTGTAAGCGTCTGAAAGGTGCCGAGAAAACCAGCCGGTCATAATCTCTTTGAAAATCGGACCGGGTATGGTGTCTTTCGTCGTGATAACGTTCCATACCGAAACGTTTGGCCGATAATAGCCTTTCCCAGCTCATACGCGATATGTCGTTGTTTGTCATATATACTTAATTTTGAAAAGCAAACTTACATAAAATCTGTGATTATCCTGTTAAGGATTTCTTAAAAACAGATTTCTTTAAGAGTTAGAGGCATTCATCCTGTCGGAGCCATAAAAATATGCATTAAAAAACGAAAATATACCGTTCTTTTGAATGGTTTTCGTTATTTTCGCAAGTTAAAAGGGCTGTCTTTGTGCAGACAATGTAAAATAAAGAGGAATTATGGAAATAAAAGTAAAGATAGTGAATCGTTCGAAACATGCATTACCTGCTTATGGAACGGCGAATGCCGCAGGGATGGATATACGTGCGAATCTCGATGATGCGGTCGTTTTAAAACCTATGCAGCGCATATTGATACCTACCGGCCTTTTTATCGAATTGCCTGAGGGCTACGAAGCTCAGATACGTCCGCGTAGCGGTCTTGCGTTGAAAAAAGGAATTGCTGTGCTTAATTCTCCCGGTACGATCGATGCCGATTACAGGGGAGAGATAGGCATTATCCTGATGAATTTATCGGATGAAGATTTTGTAATCAACGATGGGGAGCGTATTTGCCAGATGGTCGTAAAGGAATATGTAAAAGTCGAATGGGAACAGGTACCCACGTTGGAACAAAGTGAACGTGGAACCGGTGGCTTTGGGCATACCGGTGTAAAATAAAATAAAAAGATAATTTTTGAAAACGAAGCAATATGTCTAAATCGGTTTTTGCATGTCTGTTATTAATATCAGTATTTTTTACTTCTTGCGGTATCGCTCGGAAATCGGCGAACACGACGTATGACCGTGAAACCTTGTCTCCTCAGGAACAGCGTAAATTCGATTATCTATTTCTTGAAGCAACCCGGTTGGCACAGGCTGGTAAATCAGACGAGTCGTTCGATATAATGCAACAGGCAGCAGCGATAGATACAGCAAGTGCTGTTGCAAAGTATGCACTTGCCGCCTTGTATTTGCAAATGAATAAGCCTCAACCGGCTTATGATTTGATCAAGACGGCTTCGGCTGAAGCTCCTGATAACTATTGGTACGGGATGATGCTGGCTAATCTTGCCGGTAATTTGGGTGATACGGATGAAGCGATAATTGCTTATCAGAATTTGATCAGTCATAATCCTAAGAAACCGGAATTGAATTATATGCTAGCCGATGCTTATACTAAAAAAGGCGAATATCAGAATGCAATCGATGCTTTTAATCGCATGGAGAATTCGATGGGTATAATGGAATCGATTACATTGCAAAAAGTAAAATTATATAAAGCCCTGAATCAACCGGATATGGCATATGCCGAAATGAATCGGCTTATTGCTGCCAGTCCTCGGAATATCGGATATATGGTTCTTTTGGGAGATTTGTATCTCGACGACAACAAGCCCGATGAGGCGTTGAAAATGTATAATCAGGCAGCTGAGATAGAACCGGATAACGGATATTTGCTGATGTCGAAGGCCAATTATTATAATCATATAGGTAATAAGGAAGAGTTTGAAAAACAGATATATACGGCCTTGCTTAATGATAAAGTCGATGTCGGTATGAAATTATCGATCCTGACTGATTACTTGAATCTTCTGTTGCAAAAGAAAGAAGATATCGGAAAAGTTGACGATTTGTTTGCCGCTTTACTCGATATGCATCCTCAAGAAGACGGGATACATAAATTGTATGCCGACTTTCTAATTTCTCAAAAACGTTTTTCGGAAGCCCAGGAGCAAATGCAGATTGTAGTTGATCTTTCTCCGGCGGTTGCGGGGAATTGGGTGCAACTGATGCGTATTACTATGTTTCTTGAAAAGTATGACGACGTAATCAGGATCGGAGAGAATGCGATAAAATATGTTCCCGAAATAGCTGATATTTATTTGTATTGGGGTGGGAGTTATATTATGTTGAAAAAATATGATGAAGCGATTGCGATATTCCAAAAAGGATTGGAAAATGTAGGAACAGAACGTCCGACTGCGATAGCCGATCTTTATGGTCAGATTGGAGATAGTTATCATGCCAAGGGTGAGCCTGAAAAAGCATACGAAATGTATGAGAAAGCTCTTACTTACGACCCCAAAAATGTGGGTGTATTGAATAATTACAGTTATTATCTTTCGTTGGAAAAGAAAGATCTCGATAAAGCAGAGCGAATGAGTGGTGAAACGGTTAAACTCGAACCGGATAATGCGACTTATCTCGATACGTACGGTTGGATTTTTTTCCAGCAAGGCAATTATTCTTTGGCGAAGTTATACTTACAAAGTGCGCTTAGTAAAGACCCGGAACACAGTCCCGAACTGATGGAACATTATGGCGATGTTATGTTTATGTTGGGAGATGCCGACGAGGCGCTGGAATATTGGCAAAAAGCGAAAGAAGCCGGCAGCGAATCGGACGTTTTGTTACGCAAGATAAAGGATAAAAAATATTACGAGAAATGAAGCGTTTTCTGACAGGTTGTTTGGTTCTGATTATGCTTCTCTTTACGGGATGTAAATCTTCAAAAACGACTGGTAGTTTAGAGCAGAAAGAGATAAACTCGGAGAAAAGTTGTTTTTCCGAATTATTAGCGAATTATCCCGGATACGATTCGTTTTCGGCTAAAATCAGTCTTTCGCTGGCGACTTCTTCCGGTACGGTATCGACTAAAGCGAATGTACGTATAATCAGAGATAAGGTTCTGCAAATATCAGTACAGCCTTTTGCCGGTATCGAGATTGCCCGTATAAGAGTAACTCCCGATAGCCTTTTTGCGGTAGATCGTATAAACGGTTATTATGTGGCTGAGTCTTTAGCCGATTATCGTAAAAGTTTGCCTGTAGATATTAATCTGGTATCGTTACAGGCGTTATTTCTTGGTCGTCCTTTTATTTCGGGACAGGATGATATTTCGATAAAAGATTTCAGATATTTTTCGTTTAGCCGTGCCGGTCAAGGTTGGAGCTTCGTGCCGGTAAATGAAGAAGGGATTTCTTTCCGTTTTACAACCGATTCGGGTTGCCGGTTGGAACAGACCGAAATAAATGCGGAAACAGGGTCGGGGAATGTCAGGCTTAACTGGGCCTATTCTTTATTGACTCCTTCCGACAGATGGTGGTATCCTGGGAAAGTTCGTATCGATGCGCAAGGATTGAGTAAAAATATACAAATCAATATCGGATATAATAGTCCAAAATGGAATTCGTTACAGAAAATAGACTTTTCTGTTCCTTCTCAATACCGAAGGATAAAAATGACGGATCTCTTTAAAATATTTTTGAAATGATGCGTAGGATCTTCATATTATTTTTTCTCGCTTGTATAAGCTGTGGTGTGGTTTCGGGACAATCGAAGCAAATTCGCGAATTACAGAACAAGCGTAAAACGGCTATGAAGAATATTGCCGAAACCCAGAAACTCCTGAAGACTACACAAAAGACTACTAAAAGTAGTCTTAATCAGTTGCGTTTGCTCAATAGTCAAATTTCGGCTCAGCATGAGGTTATCAATTTGTTGAATAAAGAACTTTCCGAACTTAATCGCCAGCAAAGGGCGATTTCCGATACGGTATATTTACTTGAAAAAGACCTGAAAATAAAAAAAGATTCTTATGCTAAAGCTATGCGCGGGATATATAATCATCGTTCGGGATACGACATCATGATGTTTATTTTCTCGTCCGAATCGTTGCAACAGTCTTATCGCCGTATTCGTTATCTTAAGGAATATTCCGCTTGGCGCAAAGAAGAGGCCGAAGCTATAAAAGCCATGCAAGTGCAGTTAAATGCTCGGAAAGAAGAGCTGGCAAAGACCATGCAGGCGAAGAAAAAATTATTGAGCCAGCGGACTCAGGTAGCCAATGATCTGAAAACAAAAGAAGGTAAGCAACAGGAGGTTGTTGCCGGACTTAAAAAGAAAGAAAAAGATTTGAAGAAGGAGCTTGAGAAACAGAACAAACAAGCAATCGCTTTGGACAAACGCATCGAGGCCCTGATTGAAGAAGAGGCTCGAAAAGCTGCCGAGGAAGCTCGAAAAGCTGAAGAAGCCGCACGAAAAAGGGCTCAGGGCGGTACGAAAAAAGGAGCGGATGACAATAAAAATCAACCGGAGGAACGCCATGCTCAGACTCAGGGCGGTTATGCCATGACCAAAGCTGAACGGGAATTATCCGGAAGCTTTGAAAAAAATAAGGGGCGTTTACCTTTCCCTCTTTCAGGCAAGTATTTGATTGTGGGACACTTTGGCCAACAGAAACATCAGGAACTGAAATATGTACAGATAAAAAACAGTGGTATAGATATACAAACCACCCCGGGTACGGTAGCCCGTTCGGTTTTTGCGGGGGTCGTTACCAAAGTATTCGTTATGCCGGGATATAACAGTTCGGTAATTGTTCGTCATGGTAATTATCTGACGATTTATTCAAATCTGAGTGAAGTCTATGTAAAGACTGGGGAAAAGATATCGGCTCGTCAGTCGATCGGGAAAATTTATTCCGATCCTGAAGACGGTAACCGCACCGTGTTGCACTTCCAGCTTTGGAAAGAAACGACAAAACTCAATCCCGAAACATGGCTCGATAAGTAATGGCAATAGAGATTGTAAAATATAACGCAGCTATGAAAAACGAATGGGATCGTTTTGTTGACGGTTCCAAAAACGGTACGTTTCTATTTAAACGGGATTATATGGAATATCATGCCGATCGTTTTACTGATTATTCGTTACTGTTTTTCGAGGGAAATAAACTTTTGGGACTTTTACCGGCAAACCGGAAAGATGATACTCTTTTTTCTCACCAAGGTCTTACTTACGGTGGCCTGGTGATGAATTTTAAAATTACGGCTACGGCTGTTCTCGAAATTTTTACCGCTTTATTGCATTATTTACGGTCGGTTGGAATTTTTCGATTGGTGTATAAATGTATCCCGCATATTTATCATCGTTATCCGGCAGAAGAAGATCTTTATGCGATGTTTCGGAATAATGCTCGATTAATGGCTCGAAATCTCTCGACAGCAGTATTACTGGAGAATCGTCTTCGTTATAACGAATCACGTCGTCACTCTGTTAAAATGGCGCATAATATGGGAATAGCCGTTCGAGAATCGTCTGATTTTGAACCGTTTTGGAAAGTGCTAACCGAAAACTTGCAGGAACGTTATGGAGTAAATCCAGTGCATTCCTTGAAAGAAATCATTTATTTGAAAGAGCGTTTCCCCGAAAAAATACGTCTATTCGAATCTCGTAAAAACAATGAAACGATAGCTGGCTGCGTTATTTATGATGGAGGCCCGGTCATGCATGTTCAGTATTCTTCCGCTTCTCATGTCGGCAAAGAGTGTGGAGCAAGCGATATGTTATTCTCTTATTTGATAGAGAATAGATGTGCCGGAAAAAAATATTTTGAATTCGGACAATCGACTGAAGAGAACGGATTTTTTCTGAATGAAGGACTTATCTCCTATAAAGAAGGGTTTGGTGGTCGAGGAATCAATTACGATATTTATGAAATAATTTTATAAAAGAATGACCGGCGAAGATCAGACATTTGTTTATCGGCGTATTGTAAAGGCTACCGGCTTGTTCGGCGGGGTACAATTTCTCAATATAGTTTGTTCGGTCATAAAAAATAAAGTGATTGCGGTTTGGTTAGGCGCCGAAGGTGTCGGTATCATTCGTCTTTTCGGAATGTCTGTCGATATGGTAACTTCTTTAACCGGACTTGGTCTTCGTAGTAGTTCTGTAAGAGATATTTCAAAAGCAGAGGCCGACGGAAATGCTACTATTATCAGCACGATAATAACTGTCGTGAGGCGGTGGTCTTGGTTTGCCGGGTTATTGGGGGCGGTCGTATTACTATCTCTGGCTCCGGTTTTAAGCCGTATGGTTTTCCATGATTCTAGTTATACCTGGGGTTATGTATTTTTATCTTGTGCCCTATTGTTCAATGCTTTGTTTGCCGGAGAACAAGCAATCTTGCAAGGTACCAGACAGTTAAAAGTACTTGCGAAAAGTTCTGTCACAGGAACTTTCCTTTCACTGATCATATCGGTTCCTTTATATTACTTTTTCGGAATAAAAGGGATCGTACCTTCATTTGTATTATCTTCATTGGCTTCGTTGGTCGCCATTCTTTTTTATCGTCGCCGCCGTTTTGATAAAGAGCAATTAACACTTGCCCAAACCTATCTGAAAGGAAAGCCCATTGCCGTATTGGGTATATTTATGACGGTGAGCAGTTTTATAACGACGCTTTTCCAGCTTATTTTTAATTCTTATGTTACCTACCGGTCGGGTATGGCCGGTGAAGGATTTTATCAAGCCGGACTTACATTGGTGGATAAATATGTCGGACTTGTTTTTATTGCCATGAGTGCCGAGTATTTCCCCAGACTGGCTGCTGCAAGCGATAATAATGCGAGTATGGAAAAATCGGTTAATCAACAGGCTGAAATATCGTTGCTCATGCTTATTCCGGGTATCTGTTTGTTTATAGTTTTGCAGGAGTGTATTATCCGGTTGCTATATACAGCCGATTTTTTAGTTGTAAAAGATTATCTTTTGTTTGCGGCTCCGGGAATCTTGCTCAAAGCAGTATCTTGGGCGATAGGTTATGTTTTTATCGCGAAAGGCGCATCGAAGTTATTTTTGTTTTCCGAATTGATTTCGTCAGTTATCACATTGGCGTGTAACGTATTTTTATATTCTTTTTTCAATCTTTATGGACTCGGATTTGCGTTTTTACTGAATTTTGCATTGTATCTGGCCGGTATCTGGTATTTGGCATACCGGTATTATTCTCTGAAACTCGAACGCGGAGTAATGTTATATCTTTTCGGAGGATTAGCTTCGGCTTTATTCATTTCGTTATTGTTGTATTATTCACCCGGATTGATCGGTTATATGTTGACCGGAGGATTCACGGTTGTGATTTTTTTCATTACATTAAAACGGCTTTTAAAGCTTATAGGGAATAAAGAACGGGGGAAAAATGAATGATAATGGTAATAAAATAAATAAGCCTGTAGTATCGGTTATTATTATAACTTATAATCAGGAAGATACGATCGCTCAGGCAATCGATAGTGTTCTTTTGCAGAAAGTCGATTTCCCATACGAGATTATATTGGCCGACGATGCCTCTATAGATAGAACATCAGCAATTTGTGAACATTATCAGAGTCGTTTCCCCGATATGATACGCTATGTTCGTAACAAAAAAAATAAAGGTGCGGTAAAAAATTATTTTGACGCTTTCTGCGTTTGTCGGGGAGAATATATCGCCGACTGTGCGGGAGATGATTTTTGGATCGGTGAAAGCCGTTTGCAAGAGCAGGTAGAATACATGAGAGAACATCCGGCGGTAATGATGGTACACGCCAATTGGCGTGTGTACGATACCATAACCGGAAATTTTACTTTACGAGCGCGGGATTCGCGTTACGATCCGGGAGAAAAGATACAAACGGGAGAAGACTCGATTATAAAATTATTGCATCAGAGAGGGACTCCCTATGTAATTCCGGCTACAGGAATATATCGGTTCAAGCCGGTATACGAATTTTACGGCCGGCATACGGCTCTATTTAGGGATTACTTGTGTGAAGATATTCAGTTGGCTGCTGTTTGTATGCATTTGGGTGAAGTTCATTATCTCGATCGAGAAACGATGGTTTACCGGGTAGGGCGTCCTTCGGTAAGTAACCAGTGGGATACGGAGAAGGCATTTCGTTTTTCTATCGATATGTTTCGTTTGCGATATGCCCTTGCCCGTTGTTTTAACTTGGATATGAGCCGTTTGAAACCCTATTCCAAAAAACAGTTTGCATTGATAATGCGTTATTCTGTAAGAGCGGGGAAAGGTGAATATGCTCGGGAAGCATACCGTCTGATAAAAGAAAATAGCGAGTCGTTATCTGTATGTACCCGATTACTATATTGGGGTGTAACCGATAAAGTATTATCTCCGGTCATATATTTTTTATATGGCAAATTACGTAAAGTTTATCATCTGTTCGTTATTAAAAACAAATTATAAGACCATGTCTTTAATTACCGTCATAATTCCTGTATATAATCGGGTCTCTTATCTCGAACGAACGTTTGCCTCGTTGCGGAATCAGACTTACCGTCCGTTTCGTATTATTCTGGTAGATAATAATTCGAATGATGCATCGCTTAGTTTATGCTATCGTTTGCAGGCAGAGAACAGTACAGACGATTTCAGAATCGATGTATTACAGGAACTCAAACCCGGAGCGAATGCAGCGAGAAATAAAGGTTTAAAGGAGGCAGTCTCACCTTGGGTGATGTTTTTCGATTCCGATGATGAACTTGTGCCGGATGCGTTACAACGGATCGCTGATGCGATCGAAAGATATCCGGTTGCCGATGTAGTCGGTTTTACAGCCTGGCTTCGTTTTCCCGATGGCCGGATGCGTAAAAAACGTCATTGTTTTTCGGTAAAAATCGAAGATCAAATCGTACATACGATGTTTTCAACCCAATGCTATGTGGCACGGACCGATACGATAAAAGCGATAGGAGGATGGGATGAAGATTTGCAGGCATGGCAAGATTGGAATATGGGAATTCGATTACTGATGCATACCCGTAAAGTCGTTTGGCTTAAACGTCCTTCTTTGGTAATTATCAATAGACATTCCGATAGTATAACAGGTGATTTTTATATCGATTCAATGTCTCGTCACGAGGCTGCAATAGATAAGACGGCTACTCTTCTTGCCGAAAGTAATTACCCCAGAAAAAAAGAGTATGCTGCGTTGGCCCATGCTCGTCGTTTGTTTTTGGCTGGCCGTTACAGGAAAGAAAATAACCGGGAACAGGGAGACCGAATGTTCGATACGCTTATGCAAATCTTATCTCCTACTATAGCCCGTCGTAAGATATGGCGAATGCTCTACCGGTATGTTAGTAGAGGAGGTCGCGGACAGGACATTATTATCCGTCGGCTTATTCGGTAGGAAGGTTCAGTTGATCGAGTAATTTAATATATAGCTCTATACCTTCCCGTATTTCTCCGGTTTCGATATATTCGTCGGCGGTATGTGATCGTCGGGAGTCTCCCGGACCGATTTTAACGGAAGAAAATGGCATGAGAGCCTGATCGGAAAGAGTAGGAGAACCGAATGGAGTCAGTCCCAATATCGATGCTCGTACGATGATTGGGTGGTCTGTCGAAATACGTGACGAATTTAGCCGGAATGATCGGGGCGCCATTTCACAATCGATATTTTTTTGTAATATTTCAAAGGCTTCTTCATTCCGGTAAAGTTCATTTGTGCGTATATCGACGACAAAATCGCATCGGTCGGGAATTACATTATGCTGGGTACCGGCTTGAATCATAGTAACGCTCATTTTTACCGGGCCGAGTATTTCGGATGTTTTCGGAAAACGAAAATCCCGGAGAGATTCGATTACCTTTAGCGCTTTATAAATCGCATTGTCTCCTTCGTTTCGGGCGGCGTGGCCCGATTTGCCGTATACCCGGCAATCGAGCACCATCAGACCTTTCTCTCCGATTGCCGGCTGCATGCCAGTCGGCTCTCCTACAACGGCAAGTGTAACAGGCGGTAGTTTATCCAGTACGCTTTCTATTCCGTTTTTGCCCGATACTTCTTCCTCTGCCGACGCCAGAAAAATAAGGTTATAAGGTTGTTCTTTGCTTTGTAAATAAAAAAATGAATGCAATAGCGATACCAGAGGGGCTCCGGCGTCGTTACTGCCTAATCCGTAAATTCTGCCGTCTTCTTCGATCGGGGTAAAAGGGTCATGTTTCCAACCCGAAACAGGTTTTACCGTATCGATATGGGAGTTGAGGAGAAGGGTCGGTTTTTTATCGTCGTATTTTTCGGCGATACACCAGATGTTATTACCTTGCCGGTATGTAGACATCCCGTTTTTTTTCAAATATTTTTCTATAACATCGGCGACGTCCTTTTCTTCCCGGCTCGGGGAAGGAATTGCGATTAATTGTTTCAACAGATCGATCGATGCATAATAAAGTTCGTCGGTACTCATATCGGATACGTTTTTGTCTGATGCAAAGTTAAAAAATAAAAACGGAATAATCGAATAAGGTTAGTTTTCGCCCGATATATGTTTAAAAACATACATACCAGTCCGTACCAGCATTTATAATTGATATATTTTTGTACATAGTTAGTCGCATATATGCCTAAGATTATATGAAGATTTGTTAAGGAGGAATGGTAAAAGATTGTTTCCAGGAGTAAACAGAAAAGGATTCACAATGCTTTAATTTTAAATATCGGTCGTAAAAATGAAAAAAATTATTCTTCTTTTGGTCTTGATAATGGCGATTTCCGTTTTTTCGGAAGTCAGCGGAAAAGGGAGAGCACCCATTCGTACCGTACCGTTCACTGCCGTACATTTTAACGATAATTTCTGGAAACCGCGTATCGATACGATCCGGTGTAAAACGATACCGTATGCTTTTTTACGAAGTGAGAAAGCGGGTTATATCGATAATTTTGCGATTGCTGGCGGTTTGAAAAAAGGCAAGTACCAGTCGATGTTTCCTTTCGATGATGCTGAGGTATATAAAATTATCGAAGGAGCCTCTTATTTATTGTCGGTGAAAAAAGATGCGTCGCTCGAGGCATATATCGACAGTGTAATTACGATTATCGCTTCGGCACAAGAACCCGACGGATATTTGTTTACCAATCGTACCATTAATAATCCCTTGCACCCTTGGGTGGGAAAAGAACGGTGGGAGTTGGATTGGAATGTCAGCCATGAGACCTTTAACGCCGGTGAACTTTACGAGGCGGCTATCGCTTATTATTATGCGACCGGAAAACGAAAACTACTCGATGTCGCTATAAAAAATGCCGATCTGGTCTGTAATACTTTTCATGAAAACGGTATTGTTATGGCGCCGGGACATGAAGTGATCGAGATGGCTCTCGTTAGATTATATGAAGCTACAGGGGATGAAAAATATCTGAAACAATCGCGTTTTTTTCTGGAAAGCAGGGGTAAAAGAAAGTTCGATAAATTTTCAGAAGATCTCAGGGAAAACGGTAAATATTGGCAAGATCATTTGCCGGTGAGAGAGCAGAGAGAAGCGGAAGGACATGCTGTCAGGGCCTTATATCTTTATTCCGGAATGGCCGATATTGCCATGTATATGCACGACGAAGAATACCATGAAGCTATCGATTCGATCTGGAGCAATATAGTCGGTAAAAAAATGTATATTACAGGTGGTTTGGGAGCTTTGCCCAGAAATGAGGCTTTCGGAAAAAATTTTGAACTGCCTAACGCATCTGCTTATTGTGAGACTTGCGCTTCGATCGCAAACTGTATGTTCAATTTACGTATGTTTAGGTTGCACGGAGAATCGAAATATATCGATGTATTGGAACGTTCCCTCTATAATACGGTGTTGAGCGGTATATCGGTAAGCGGTGATAAGTTTTTTTATCCCAATGTTCTTGAAGCGGGTAGAAAAGGACAGGAAAGAAGTTTGTGGTTCGATTGTTCGTGTTGTCCTACCAACCTCTCCCGGTTTATTCCTGCTGTGCCGGGTTATGTATATGCGACTGATAAAAATGCTATATATGCCAATCTTTTTATTGGGAATACCAGCGATATCGATTTTAACGGAAAAAATGTAAGATTAATACAAAAAACCGACTATCCCTGGAAAGGGGAGGTCGATATAACGGTCGATGCATTGCAAACCGGTAAATTCGATTTGAAAATACGTATTCCGGGGTGGGCGCAGAATCAAGCCGTTCCCTCCGATCTGTATAGATATACCGAGGATAAACAAAAAGAGGTGAAGATAAGCATCAATGGGGTTCCCTATTCGTTTGCCGCCGAAAAAGGATATGCGGTATTGAAACGTCGTTGGAAAAAAGGAGATAAAATAAGTATATCCATCCCGATGGAAGTACGGGAAGTTCTTTCTCATAAAGCGGTAAAAGACAATAGGGGGGCAGTCGCTGTCGAGAGGGGGCCATTGGTTTATTGTGCCGAATTCGCCGATAACAGAGGAGAAGTATTTAATCTGTCGTTACCGCTCGATGCTGTTTTCGAAGTTAGAGAATCATCCGACCCGCTGAAGGGGATCTATAAGATCAAAGCGACAGGAAAAAAATACGATATTTCATCTGATCGGAAAAATGTAACCGAATCCGATTCATATCTTTACCTTATCCCGTATTATGCAAGAGCATACCGGGGAGCCGGAGAAATGAAAGTATGGCTTCCTTTCGATGGAAAAACGATAAAAGCCGGTTTGTATGATGAATTGAGACTTATAGACGAAGTGATTATCGGGAATGAGATTTCTGAAAATAAACATGATTTACAGGGGTGCAATACCCGTACAGACCGAAGCACGGGATGGCGCGATGCCTTCGACGGATGGTTTTCCTATACGATGAATGTCGATCCCGAGAAACTGCAGGAATTGGTGCTGACATATCACAGCACCGACGGAGGTAACCGTCATTTCGGTATTTACATAGATAATCAGTTGATTTCTAAAGAAACTTTGCGTACCGAGACATACGATGTATTAATGGATCGTGTTTATACGATACCCCGTCAAATAACCTCGGGTAAAAACAAAGTAACCGTTAAGATCGAAGCTTTTCCGGGGAATATAGCCGGCGGAATTTTCGGATGCAAGATACGCACGGTCGAGTAAGTAAACCGATTTTATATAACGAATGCAAACGGCTGGGATTACAGTTCTGATTCCCGGTCGTTTGTTTTATCCGAACGCGATATGTGATATAAATAAGAAGGTTTTAAAAAAGTTTCTTTAATTGTCGGTTACGGGGTGTTTTATATTTACTTTTGTCGTAAGTTATAAATAATTTTTTATCACGATGGCGAAGAACTTGTTTAACCGTTATATCTGGTTGGTAAATACGATTTACCGAAACCGTCGTCTTACCTTAAAGGAAATAAATGCAAAGTGGATCGAAACCGATTATTCCGAAGGAAAAGAGATCCCCTTGCGTACATTTCATAATCACCGGGAAGCGATACAAGATCTATTCGATATTAATATCAACTGCGATAAAAGTACGTACGAATATTATATCGAAGACGCAGACGAGTTTACAAAAGGAGGAGTGCGTAATTGGTTGTTGAATACGTTTGCGGTGAGCGATCTGATAAACGAGAGCCATAGAGTGCGTGACCGCATTATTTTCGAAAATATCCCTTCAGGGCAACGGTTTCTGGCTCCTCTCATCGAAGCGATTCGCGATAATCAGGTATTGCGGCTGACTTACCGTGGGTATAACCGTTCAGTTCCGTCGGAATATGAAATAGAGCCTTATTTCCTTAAAATTTTTAAACAAAGATGGTATCTTATCGCACGTACTCCGCGTTACGAAGGTTTACGTGTATATGCACTCGACCGGATGATTGCCCTTACCGCTATCGGAAAGCGTTTTGTTTTCCCGGCTGGTTTTTCTCCAGCGGCTTATATGTACGATTATTTCGGTATCGTGCAGGATGAAAGTCATCCCGTAACCATTTTGGTCAAGGCCTATGACGGACAAGATAACTATCTCAGGGATTTGCCGTTACATCATTCTCAGGAAGAAGTCGAGCAGAGAGAAAACTATACGCTATTCCGTTACCGGTTGAAACCTACTTACGATTTTTGCCAGGAAATTCTTTCCTTCGGATACCGGTTAGAGGTCGTTTCACCCGAAAATTTACGCCTGCGAATAAAAGAAATGTTAGAACAAACAATGGCTCGCTATTGTTAAATATAGGTACTTTTCGGATATAATAAATAACTGAAAAGGATTTATCGAGACTAAAATATCTTTAAAATCGACTTTGATTGGTTTTATTGATTAACTTTGCCGCAGATTTTATATCGATTTTATGATAATTGAAAACTTCTCAAATTTAATTCGTCGCCAGAAACAGAAGTATGGCAACCGTGAAGCATTCCGCCATAAAGACCCTCACACAAAGAACTGGATTTCTACCTCTTGGGAAACATTTGCCCTTCAGGTAAAAAATATAGCCAAAGCGATGGTAGAAATGGGCGTGAATGAGCAGGAAAATATGGCTACATATACGCAAAACCGGCCAGAAGGTCTTATTGCCGATTTTGCCGCCTATTCTAATAGAGCTGTGATGGTTCCTTTATATGCTACCAGTTCCGAAGCACAGATCGAGTATATTATAAAAGAAGCCGAAATACGCTTCCTTTTTGTTGGGGAGCAGTTCCAGTATGATAATGCCCGTGCGGTGCAAAAAAGATTTCCAGTACTCGAGAAACTCATTATTCTCGATTCCGAGGTAAAAAAAGACGATGAAGATACTACTTCGGTTTATTTCAGTGAAATGATGGCTTTGGGAGAACGTTCGCAGCGAGACGATGTTGTTGAAGAACGTTCGGGTAAAGTTACCGATAGCGATCTCTGTAATATTATTTATACTTCGGGAACTACCGGAGAACCCAAAGGCGTGATGCTTACTCATGGTAATTACCGGCAGGCAATGCGTATACATATCGATCGACTCAATATGGTTTCCGATAAAGATCTTTCGATGTGTTTCCTTCCTTTAACCCACGTTTTCGAAAGGGCGTGGACTTATTTCTGCCTCGAATCAGGAATACGGGTCGCCATTAATTTCGATCCGAAAGAAATTCAGAAAACTATACGGGAAGTACAGCCTACCATAATGTGCAGTGTGCCGCGTTTTTGGGAGAAAGTTTACACGGCCGTGCAAGAGAAAATCGCGCAGGCCAAAGGAATACAGAAAGTAATGATGTCGGCGGCTCTCGAGGTAGGCCGTAAACGTAATCTTAGTTATGCGCGTACAGGTCGTAAAGCGCCTTTATGGACCGAATTGAAATATAAATTTTTCGATAAAGTCGTGTTTACTCGCCTGCGGGCAGCTATCGGTATTCCCAAAGGAAATATTTTCCCGACGGCCGGGGCTCCTTTATCCGATACGATCAACGAATTTTTGCATACTTGCGGCATCAATATCGTTTACGGATACGGTCTTACCGAAACGACTGCGACAGTAACCTGTTTCGATACCGTCGGGTACGAAATCGGGACGGTAGGTACTGTAATGCCCGAAGTACAGGTGAAAATAGGGGAGAACAACGAAATATTGGTAAAAGGCCCGACGGTGATGAAGGGCTATTATAAAAAACCGCTCGAAACACAAGCGGTCTTTACCCAAGACGGATGGTTTCGTACGGGAGATGCCGGTAATCTTTCCTCTACCGGTGCTTTGGTACTTACCGAACGTATAAAAGATCTTTTTAAAACCTCTAATGGTAAATACATTGCTCCTCAGGCTATCGAGACAAAGCTCGGAGAAGATAAGTATATCGATCAGGTTGCGGTAATCGGAGATCAGCGGAAATATGTGACTGCAATCATTATCCCGGCTTTTGAAGCATTGAAGGAATATGCGGCGCAAAAACAAATACAGTATCGTAATCTCGAGGAACTGATAAAAAATCAGAATATACAGAAACTGATACAGGAGCGGGTCAATGAACTTCAGAAAAATTTTGCCCGTTTCGAACAGATAAAAAAATTTACGCTTTTACCCAGAGCTTTCAGTATGGAGGCCGGGGAACTTACCAATACGCTTAAGATACGGCGTCCGATTATAAATAAGATGTATCGGGCCGAAATAGAGGCGATGTATGTGTGATTTTTAGTCAAAAACAGAATATATAAGGTCTGTCGCAAGTCTTGGTGTACGAACGGCAGACTTTTTTTATTATCTTCGCAGCGCATTTAAAAAATTAATAACGGAACAATATGATTACAGTAGAACAATTAAAAGAGCTTGAAGAACGCAAGTTGGCGTTGAGGAGGTATCTTTGACATCGATGAGAAACTGATACAAATCGAAGAAGAAGAACTGCGTACTCATGTTCCCGACTTCTGGAACGACCAGAAAAAGGCGGAAGCGCAGATGCGGAAGATCAAGGGTCTGAAATTTTGGGTTGAAGGATATAATGAAGCCGATAAGGCAGTAGAAGAATTAGAACTGGCTTTCGATTTTGTTAAAGAGGAGGTGATTACCGAAGAAGAACTCGACCAGGTATATGCAAAAACCAAAGAGATTATCGAAGATCTCGAACTGCGTAATATGCTGCGTCGTGAGGAAGATAAATTGGGAGCCGTACTTAAGATAAATTCCGGAGCCGGAGGTACCGAAAGCCAGGATTGGGCATCGATGCTGATGCGTATGTATATACGTTGGGCCGAAGACCATAAATATAAGGTTACCGTTACCAATCTTCTCGAAGGAGATGAAGCGGGAATCAAAAGTGTCACGATACAGATCGAGGGCGATTACGCTTACGGATATCTAAAATCGGAAAATGGTGTGCATCGTCTGGTACGGGTATCTCCCTTCAATGCGCAGGGAAAACGTATGACCTCGTTTACCTCGGTTTTTGTTGTGCCTTTGGTCGATGATTCTATCGAGATTCATATCAACCCGGCCGATGTTACCTGGGATACATTCCGCTCGGGAGGTGCAGGAGGACAGAATGTAAATAAAGTGGAGACCGGTGTACGTTTGCGTTATAATTATAAAGATCCCGATACCGGGGAAACTCGGGAAATTCTTATCGAAAATACCGAAACCCGTTCGCAGCTCGATAACCGCGAAAATGCCATGCGTTTATTAAAATCGCAGTTGTATGAAATGGAATTGCGAAAACGAATGGAAGAACAGCAGAAGGTAGAGGCCGGAAAGAAAAAAATCGAGTGGGGATCGCAAATTCGTAGCTACGTTTTCGATGACCGCCGCGTGAAAGATCACCGTACCAATTATCAGACTTCTAACGTACAAAGCGTGATGGACGGGAATATCGATGACTTCATTAAAGCATACCTGATGGAATTCGGTGGAGAACAAGTATAACGATGGAAAAACTTACGATTATAAAAGTCGGTGGTAAAATTGTCGAAGAATCCGAAACATTGAACGGTTTGCTGTCGGAATTTACCCGTATTCAAGGAAAAAAGTTACTGGTTCATGGTGGAGGGCGTTCGGCTACTCGCATTGCGTCACAACTCGGTATAGAGAGTCGTATGGTGAACGGACGCCGTATTACCGATGCTGAAACCCTGAAAGTGGTAACTATGGTATATGGCGGCCTGGTGAACAAGAATATTGTAGCCGGCTTGCAGGCACGCGGGCTTAATGCTTTAGGCATGACAGGAGCCGACATGAATATTTTGTTATCGGTGAAACGTCCTGTAAAAGAGATCGACTACGGGTATGTCGGTGATGTTAAGGCTGCCGATGGTGCTGCACTCGCCGATCTTATTTCCCGGGGAGTTATTCCCGTATTGGCTCCGTTAACGCACGACGGTAAGGGAAATATGCTCAATACCAATGCCGATACGATTGCCGGTGAGGCGGCCAAAGCTCTTGCCCGATATTTCGACGTGACACTGGTTTTTTGTTTCGAAAAGAAAGGTGTGTTGCGTGACGAAAACGATGATGATAGTGTCATCCCCGAGATAAACGAATCGTCTTTCAAACAATATGTGGCCGACGGAATAATACAGGGCGGTATGATTCCCAAACTCGAAAATTCATTCGATGCGATACGCTCGGGGGTGAAAGAGGTGATTATTACTCAAGCTTCCGATATCGCTAATGGTGGAGGTACCCGTATTGTATAGTATTTTTTTCCTCTACTGTAATAATAATAGTTTTAGTCGGGTTTGCCGATAAAAAAATTGTCATTATACCCGAAACAAGCGGGGTTCTAACTTCGGTTTTGAAGTTGGAACCCCGTTTGTTTTTTTGTATTTCCTAAAAAAGATATATATTTATTAATAAAGATAATATCACCATACCGATTTAGTTCGTTTTAAAATAAGCGAACTTAATTGTTAGCAAGAATCTCCTATATCGTTATCTGTTTGTTATACCGGTAGAAAAGAGAAATTAGGAGATTCTTGTTTTTAAGAATTACAAATTTTAATTGAATGTGTTCACTTACTGTTGCATGGATTACGTTGTATGGTTTTGGTTTTAAATTTCTGATATGAAATAATTTCGTTTTCCTTGAGTGGGACGCAGGTCTTGTGAAAAAAGAATCTCGAGAATCACATCGTCTTTCAGATAATGCTCGAATACTCGCTTTATGATTTCCCTGTCACCCGGGTTTTCGGCTTCCGCGATGCGAATGGTTAACCGGCTTTTTTCTTTCTGGATTCCCTGATATGAAAATATCCGATTATATTTACTCATTATTTCTTTGAACGCGAAATTAAGTATGACGCTGGGGAAACGATTTGTTTTACCGCATATTACGCCTCCAACCCGTCCTTGTAATTCGAGTAATACAGGGTGTTGCCGTCCGCAGGGGCATTTATATCCTTCGGGAGCCAACCGGATGTAATCTCCCAACCGATAACGAATGATAGGAAACGAACGAGAGTGTAAATTGGTTACTATAATCTCTCCGTCGGATTCTTCTATAATCACCCCTTCCATATTGATATGCATATTACCTTCGGGGCATTCAAACGCAATGATTCCGGTTTCGGCAGCACCGTACTCGCTGATAATCGGTTTCCCGAAGGCTTTTTTTATCTCTTCCCGGTAACTGTCGAAAATCATGTCGGAGGTTCCTTTTACAAGTTTGAGTTTCGGAAAGGAGGAATTGTTTTTGCGATTACACATGCAGGCCAGTTCGTATATCATCGAAGAATAGCCTTGTATAGATACCGCCTTGTTTAAATGACCGATAAATTTATCGGTCGTTCTTTTGTTATAAGAAGATAGCCGGAATTGGTTTCTGATAAAATCGAGAATTTGTATCTTTAATTGGGTTTTCTGCCCAGGGTCGCTTCCCGACAGAACGGCAGACTTGTCCCAGCGCGAAATTCCGTACCAGGATAATCCCCGAAAGATAGATGCCAGGTGAAATGATTCCCAAGCCTCGTCACGGTAAAAAGAAAGTATTTCACCGGTAGAGCCGGAGGTTTTGGAATATATTGTTTTTTTGAAAGGATAAACGGCTTGCAGTTGTTTATTGTGTTCGGTTAATGTCTTTTTATCGGTTATGGGTAATTTTTTCAGATCCTCTAACGAATGGAACGTTTCCGGGGAAAAACCGCTTTTCTGAAACTGCTGTTTATAATAGGGAGAATAGGCGGCTGCGAAAAATAATAGTTCGCGACAAGCCGATATTTGGTAGTTTTGTAGTTGCGGCAATGACCAACGGTCCGATTCGATTAAAAAATGGAAATCGGCCTTTAGTGATGGGTTACGGTAATTTTCGTATAACCGATAAATAAGTTTACGAAACATGGTAAAAATATTATTGTTTACAAATATACATTTATTAAATGATTAAATGGCTTCTTTTTGTAAAGACCGCTATATTATAAAGTCGTAAAAAGCATTAAATCATACATGATTTATAAAAAATAAATTATATATTTGAACGAATACGATATAAAAACAATAGAATGAAACTACTCATGTTTATACCTTCGATGCGGGGCGGCGGGGCCGAAAGGGTAATGGCAGTACTGTGTAACGGATTGTCGCAAAGGGGGCATGAAGTAGTTTTGTCGACCGATCTTTCGGAAGGAATAAAATATCCGCTCGATTCCCGAATAAAGTTAGTCGCTTTAACCGAGCGGAAGTACCGGAAAAGTCTTTACGGGAAGATCTCGTATAATTTTTATTTTTACAGAAGGATTAGAAAAATAATTAAGGAAATCCGGCCCGATGCCGTTATTTCTTTTCTCTATATTCTTAATCCCAAAGTTATTTTGGCAAGTCGGGGTTTACATATACCGGTTATATCGTCTGAGCATACAAATTTTAAAGTAAAACGTACATGGTTAAAGACTATAAGGCGTGAATATATCAATAAACTGGCTGACCGGGTAACTATACTGACAAAGGCGGATTTTGATTATGTAGGTGCTAAGCTTAAAAATAAGGTGATTGTACCCGATCCATTGCCTTTTTTACCTCCTGAAAAAGACTGTGATCGTAAAAAAGTGATTTTGGCAGTAGGCTATTTAAACCGTTATAAGGAAAAAGGATTTGATCGGTTGATAGAAACGTGGTCGCATATCGCGCATAAATATCCCGACTGGAAATTATGTATAGCGGGTACGGGAAATTCCGAATCGGTAAATAACTTACAACAACTTTGTGTTCGCTATAAGGTCGATGATCGGGTTCAGTTTCCCGGATTTATAGATGATATGCAATCATTTTATCAAAGAGCTTCTATATTTGTTCTTCCTTCTCAATATGAAGGGTTCTCGATGGCTCTTATCGAAGCTATGTCACAAGGGTGTGCCGCAGTGAGTTTAAACTGTCCCTCGGGTCCGGAGGAAATTATCTCGAACTGGGAAGACGGTATATTGGTAGGTGCGGATGATTTCGGAGCATTGGAAGAAAATATTTCTTATTTGATCGAAGATGAGAATTTACGCAAGAAATTGTCGCATAATGCGATAAAAAATATGCAGCGATATTCGGTAGAAAATATTATGAATATTTGGGAAAACTTGTTGCGTGAGGTAGTTGAAAAAAAGGCATAAACAAAAAAGTTTATGCCTTTTTATAAAAATAAAAAATTTATTTATTGTCCGATTTCTTTGATTGCCCCAGTTTCGGGGTAAAATGTAACATGTGAAGGCGCCTTTTTATCGGTAAAAAGATTGGGATCTAAACCATAAACGATACCGGCTTGAGAGAGCTGGAATTCTCCTTTGAAAATTGTTTTTCCGTTATAGGTAAGTTGTGCTTCGGCTTTTCCGGGAATACAATATGCTAATGCATTTTTTGGCATTTCTTTTATATTCCCTTTAGCATCGATAGGCATTTCTCCTTTTTCGGTAATTTTTAATTGCATATATATGGGAGTTCCGCTCAGGTTATTTTTATCTACGATTCCGGTAAAATCGGATAGCCTGAATACTACCTCATTGGCTGTATCTCCGTTAGGAGTCCAGATGAAATGCTTCACGACCTGTTCGGTTTGTTCGGTTCCTAAAAAAAGAGCGGTAAGAGCTTGCTCCTGTTCGTCGAGTTGTTGCATCATTAGTTTCAGAGCGGCACCGTCGGCCGGTTTTTGATCCGATTCTCCGGTAGAAAGGTCGAGACGGCTCTCTCTGATGCGGTAAATCTGTTTGGCGGCTATTTCTGCCATTTTTGCTACAGAGCCCGACATAAGCATGTCTTCGGTAAGAACCGACGCATAGTTATTGTTATCGAGAACCGATTCGGTTTTCTTTTTTGCCTGGGTGAGTGACGTTGCTGGAATTTCGGGATCGGTATTTACCGATAACAGCAATCCGTCTTTATTGAGATACATATAAGGGGTAGAACCCGATTTGAATTTTACGAGATACTCCTGTTCTTTATCCGGTATGCCATAGGCTTTTATCGTAGCCCGATCGAGTTGCCAGTTTTCTTTGTTTTCGGTAATTTTCACGGGAACACCCAAATATCTTTCGGCATACATATAATAAGGACCTGCTTTTTGAGTGGTTTTAGTAGCGACTACTTCGATATCGAATACGGTTTTAGGCAAAGAATATACGAGTCCGTATTCATTATGTTTTCCGGCAGTAAATTTTGTCGTTTCTTGGGCATAGCCGTATATGGGAAATAACAGGCACAGAAGTAATGTGAATTTTTTCATATACTCGATGAATTTAATGTTCTGTTTAATCGAAATAAGATTTTAGTTTTTTAAAGGCTTTACCGATATGGGTGATGATATCACCGGCCGTAATGTATTCCTCAGAGAGTTCTTCGGCAGCGAGGTCACCAGCCATCCCATGTAGGAAAGTTCCCAGTACGGCAGCCTCATGTGAAGCGTAGCCTTGTGAAAGCAACCCGGTAAGTATTCCTGTAAGTACATCGCCGCTACCGGCTGTCGCCATTCCGGGATTACCGGTACTGTTGAAGTATATTTTCTCTTTCGGGGTAATGATTGCGGTATAGGCTCCTTTAAGAATGATAATGAGATTATATCGTTTCGATATCTCGGCGGCTTTTCCCAGCCGTTCGTACATGTTATCATGTTGGCCGAATATCCGGTCGAATTCTCTTATGTGGGGCGTAAGTATGCTTCCGGCCGGCAAAAAGGCCAGCCAGTTTTGGTGAGAAGCAGTCAGGTTGAGGGCGTCGGCGTCGATAACGACCGGGTACCGTAGCTGAGGCAGTACGGCTTCGAGGGCTCGGGCGGTTTCCTCATTTTTGCCTATCCCGGGGCCTATTCCCATAGCTTTATAATGTCTTTGTATGGGTATTTCGGTAATATGTGCAACGCAGTTGTCGGTTTGCACCATGGCTTCGGGAACTGTACTTTGTAAAATTTCATAGCCGCATTGTGCGGTGTGTACGGTCACAAGACCAGCACCGGTATGTAAAGCAGCTTTTGTAGAGAGTACGGCGGCTCCGATCATACCTTTACTTCCGGCGATCATTAAAGTATGCCCGTATTCGCGTTTGTCGGAGAACCGTTTTCTCGGTTTGACGATAGGCGCTATTTCTTCGGGTTCGAGGTAAAAATAGCGGGAAGGAGTAGAGTCTAAAATTTCAGGATGAATACCGATGTCTATAACCTTCCATTCTCCGATATATTCGGCGTTTTCGGGCAACATAAATGCCAGTTTCGGATATTGGAACGTAAGGGTAAGTGTGGCCCGTATGATATTGCGGCTATAATTGTCCCGGTTGTCTTCTCCGAATAGTCCCGATGGCAGGTCGATAGAAACGACTTGCGGATGTGCCGCATTGATGTATTGTACTACCGATGCGAAACCTCCGGTAAGTCCTGTACGTAGGCCCGAACCGAAAAGTCCGTCGATGACGAGCGTATATTCGTCGAGAAGAGGAGGGAGAAAATCTCCTTTGACTACTTCGGTGAGATGAACACCTTCTATTTCTTTTAGTCGTTCCCGGTTTTTAGAGCAATCGGGCGATAGTTTTTGGAAAGGATTGAAAAGGAATATTTCTACCTTATAGCCTTCTTCGATAAGCATACGGGAAACTGCCAGGGCGTCGCCTCCGTTGTTGCCGGAACCGGCGAAGACGACTACGCGGGTATTTCGTTTCCATCGTGAAATAATTTCGAAGGTAACCGATGAAGCGGCTCGCTCCATCAGGTCGATCGAACTTACCGGTTCGTGTTCGATGGTATATTCGTCGAGTTTTTTAGTTTCGTTTGTAAAGAATATCTTCATCTTTGAGATCCTTTTGTTTGCGCATTAGACTGCCCGCGGAAAATTATAGGGATACGGTCGTATTTCAACTGTATTATTCTTTCCCGGTATAGTATAATCCGATGACAAATATAACGATTTTTGTAAGTTATTCGCAATCTCACCGTTAAAAGGATAGCGATGATAAAGCATATTTATGACTTTTTTATCGTTACGGCGTTTTTGCTCGACAGCTCTTTTTCGAAAAAAGGTGATACCGGAAATATAAATTTTGTTTTTTAAATCGGAGATAAAAAAGATTATTTATTGTATTTTTGTCACTTTAATTCATTACTCATCTCCAATGGACACCATACAAATTAAAGACAAGACTTTTAAGCCTTATATAAACCGGGAAAAGATAAGGCTGGCGATAGGGGAAATCGCTGCCAGAATAAATGAGGAGTTGGCCGGGAAAAATCCTTTGTTTATCTGTGTTCTGAACGGTGCTTTTGTTTTTGCTTCGGATCTTTATCGGGAAATAAAGATAGAAAGCGAAATTACTTTTATGCGTATGAAATCGTATAGTGGTACTGAAACGACCGGATCGGTAAAAGAAATTCAGGGTCTCAACGAAGATATTAAAGACCGTACGGTCGTGATTGTAGAAGATATCGTAGATACCGGTTATACTATTCAGCACATTATAAATGAACTTTCCCGGAGAGGTCCGAAAGAGATTAGAGTGGCCACTTTGTTATTTAAACCACAGGCATTGAAATGCGATATAAGCGTAGATTATGCCGCACTGGAAATACCCAACGCGTTTATTGTAGGCTATGGCCTCGATTACGACGAGCAGGGTCGTAATCTGAAAGATATATACGTGATTACCGAATAACGAGGGCGAAAACGGCCCGGTGTATCGTAAGACCGCAATAATACCTTGAAAGATACTTGTGAAAGAAAATTCAGTATCAAAAAAAAGTATAACTAAATGAAACACGACATGTTGAATATTGTTATTTTTGGCGCTCCTGGTTCGGGAAAAGGAACCCAGAGTGAGAAAATTATCAGTAAATACGGCCTCCATCACATTTCTACCGGGGACGTATTGCGTTCGGAAATGAAGAACGGTACGGAGCTGGGGAAAATTGCAGAAGAATACATCGCTAAAGGACAGTTGGTCCCCGATGAGTTGATCGTTGATATGTTGGCGAAAGTTCTCGATGCTAAAAAAGAGGGAGTTAAAGGAGTTATTTTCGACGGTTTTCCCCGTACGATACCTCAGGCCGAAGCTCTGAAAAAAATGTTGGCCGAACGCGGTACCGAAGTATCTGCTGTAATCGGTCTCGAAGTGGAAGAAGCCGAGCTGATCGACCGCCTTCTGAAAAGGGGACAGATTTCGGGACGTTCTGATGATAATCTGGAAACGATAAAAAGTCGTCTCGATGTTTATCATAAACAAACTACTCCGTTAAAAGATTTTTATATTAAAGAGAAAAAATATAAACCCATACATGGAATGGGTAGTGTAGATTCTATTTTTGAAGCTGTCACTGAAGCGATCGAAAATTTATAATCGTATAGTCGATTAAATAAGCCGGGAAAGAGAATGCCTTCGGGTCATTTCTTTCCCGATTTGTTTTTTATAGAGAATACCGAGTTTTGCCGGAAATCAGGAAAATCGTATCTTTGTTTAATTAAATCATCATCGTATGGGTGCCGGAATTATTTTGATACCGGTTTGCATACAATAATAAATATAGATTATGGCAGGGTCTAATTTTGTCGATTACGTAAAAATACATTGCCGTTCCGGAAAAGGAGGGGCAGGCTCGGTACATTTACACCGGGAAAAATTTATCACCAAAGGAGGACCCGATGGAGGTGACGGTGGTCGCGGCGGTCATATTATTTTAAAGGCTAACCGTAATTATTGGACGCTGTTGCATCTGAAGTTTTCGAGACATATATTTGCCGGGCACGGCGGGCACGGCGGTGCAAGCCGCAGTTACGGAAAAGATGGGGAAGATCAAGTTATCGAGGTTCCGTGCGGTACGGTTGTTTTCGATGCTGATACCGGTGAATACCTTTGCGAAGTGACCGAAGACGGCCAGGAATTGATTTTATTGAAGGGGGGCCGAGGAGGATTGGGAAACTGGCATTTTCGTTCGGCGACTAATCAGACGCCGCGTTATGCGCAACCCGGAGAACCGGCTCAGGAACGGTCGGTGATTATGGAATTGAAACTATTGGCAGATGTCGGTTTGGTCGGGTTTCCGAATGCCGGTAAGTCGACATTACTTTCTACCGTATCTGCTGCCAGACCGAAAATCGCGGACTATCCTTTTACGACATTAGAACCAAATTTGGGTATCGTATCTTATCGTGATAACCGGTCGTTTGTTATGGCCGATATACCGGGTATTATCGAAGGAGCCAGTGAAGGACGCGGGCTCGGATTGCGCTTTTTGAGGCATATCGAGCGTAATTCTTTGTTGTTGTTTATGGTTCCGGCCGACAGCAAGGATATTAAAACCGAATACGAGGTTTTATTGAATGAAATTCGGCAGTTCAATCCCGAATTGCTCGATAAACAAAGAGTACTGGCGGTAACGAAATGCGATATGCTCGACGATGAACTTACATATGCTCTTAAGCAGGATTTACCCGATATCCCTTGTGTTTTCATATCTTCTGTAACCGGACAGGGAATACAGGAACTGAAAGATCTTTTATGGATAGAGCTGAATAAGGAGGAAAATAAGATAACTACCGTAACGCATCGTAATCTCGATGTTAGTCATCGTGTGCGTGAAGAAGATGACTTCGATTTGGGAAGTTCAGAGTCGAATGATGAAGATAATTATGAAGAAATGGATTGGAAAGAATGATTCGTACCGGTAAAAAAGGGATAGAAATGTTGTCGTTCGACCGTTTATCGGCGTATGGCGACATTTTTAATTTTGTGACGACTCGTAACGGTGCCGAAGCGGGAGATGCCTATTCATCTTTTGATTTGGGGGTATCGGGCGATCGGAATATCTGTATTGTGGAGAGTAACCGGAAAAGGTTATGCGATGTACTCGGTATCGATACTTCGTCTTTAATTCTTCCGTATCAGGTACATGGGGATAAAATTCTCGAGATAAATGAAGAATGGTTTTCGTTGCCGGGAAAAGACCGGTCGATGGCTTTAGCCGGAATCGACGGCCTGATTACTTCTATGAAAAATATCGCGATAGGGGTGACAACAGCCGATTGTGTCCCATTGTTGCTATATGATCCCGAAAAGAAAGTGGTTGCGGCTGTACATGCCGGATGGAGAGGAACTGTGAATGGGATTGCCGCCGGGTGTGTGCAAAAGATGATTGCTTTATATGATTGTGATCCTCGCGATGTGATTGTGGGGATCGGACCGTCGATAAGTATATCTCGGTTTGAGGTGGGCGAAGAAGTCGTTTTAGAATTTCGTGATGCCGGTTTCCCGATGGACCGCATCTGGATGCGAAATGCTGCGACCGGTAAATCTCATATCGATCTTTGGGAGGCCAATCGGTATATGCTTATTCGTTCGGGGATTTTGCTTTCTCATATCGAAACGGCAGGCATCTGTACCCGAACGTATCATAAAGAGTTTTATTCGGCTCGCAAACTGGGAATTGCTTCCGGACGATTCGTATCGGGAATATTTTTGCGTTGATTTTTATAAGATACAAATAAAGAGCGCCGTTTTCAATCAGGCGCTCTTTATTTATAAAATCCTTTTAGGAATTATTTTTTTAATTCTGCTACTTTTTTAAGGATAGCAACCAGATGATTCCAGAACTTTTCTACGGCCGGTATGTGCATTTTTTCGTCGGGAGAGTGAACTCCTTGTAAAGTGGGGCCGAACGAAATCATATCGAGATGCGGGTATTTTTCGAGGAACAGTCCGCATTCGAGACCGGCGTGTATCGCTTTTACAGCCGGGGTAATGTGATAGAGTTTTTCGTAAGATTCGATGGCGATCTTCAGAATCTGAGAGTTGAGATTCGGTTTCCATCCGGGGTATCCCTCGTTGTGGGTTACCACGGCTCCGGCAAGTGTAAATACGCTTTCGATACGGGATGCGATCTCTTCTTTAAACGATTCGGTAGAACTGCGCTGGCTTGTAGTAACAATAATTTTGTCTTCGCCCGCCATTTTTACCGATGCCAAATTAGTTGATGTTTCTACCAGTCCCGGAATATCGCGACTCATGGCGATAACTCCGTGCGGGCAGGCGTTCAGACCATTGATAAGGGCGAAAGTCGTTTGGCGATCGATACAAATATTCTGGTGTTCTTCGCTTTCGAGCAGGATTTTCATATCGGGTTCTATCCCGTTATATTCTTCTTCCATCAGGGCGATGAACTGGTTCATATCGACCCGTAATTTCTCTTTTTCGGATTTATGTAATCCGATAACGGCTGTTGCTTCGCGGGCGATAGCATTATGCAGGTTTCCACCGTCGATACTGCAAAGTGCCATGTCGTACTTTTTCAGTATTTTTATCAAGAAACGGTCGAGTATCTTGTTTGCATTGCCCAGTCCTTTATCGATATCGCTGCCCGAATGTCCTCCTTTCAGGTTTTTTACTGTAATACGGAAAAAAATATGATCTTGCGGGATCATGGTGGGCTTGTATGTAAATATTGCTGTTGTTCCGATTCCGCCGGCACATCCGATAAATATTTCGGCTTCGTCTTCCGAGTCTAAATTGAGCAGGATGTCACCGGTGATAAATCCGGCTTTCATACCGAAGGCTCCTGTAAGGCCGGTTTCTTCATCGACGGTAAATAATGCTTCTATTTTTCCGTGTGGGAGATCGTTCGAAGCCAAAACAGCCAGTGCTGCAGCCATTCCGATTCCGTTATCGGCTCCGAGAGTGGTTCCTTTTGCTTTTACCCATTCACCGTCGATATAAGTTTCGATAGGATCGTTTTCAAAATCGTGAACTGTACCGTTATTTTTTTCGCATACCATATCCATGTGTGATTGCAGTATAACGGTAGGGGCTTCTTCATGCCCTTTAGTAGCTGGTTTTGTGATGAGTATGTTCCCCGTTTTGTCTTCTTTGGCTTCGAGGCTATTCTCTTTTGCGAAATTGAGAAGGAATGCTTTTATTTTACCTTCTTTTTTCGAAGGACGCGGAACTTTAGTGATTTCATCAAAATAATGCCAGATTAGTTCGGGCTTAAGATCTTTTATTTCCATAATATAAATGGATTATAGGGGTTATTATTCTTAAAAACAGTCGGAGTGCTGATAAATTAGTGTTAAATTAAGCCGTTAAAACGATATATATTTCAAAAATACGGCTATTAACCAATTAAATCAGACTTTATTTTTATATTTGCACCACAAATATAATCAAAATGTGGAATACGATTCTTTTTACGGCCTTGATTGTTGCACTTGCTTTTATTCTTTTAGGAATAAAAGTCATATTTGTTAAAAACGGCCGTTTCCCCAGTACGCATATCGGCGATAGCAAGGAAATGAGAAAAAGAAATATATCGTGTGCGATGACCACAGATTTGCGGGATCGTGAACAAAAAACATTAACCGATCTGATGAAGAACAACTAAATTTTAAGCCAGAATAAAATTAGAAAATTATGAAAATTGCTACTCATTTGATGCATTCGGCTGTCGCTGTTGCCGTTGTATTATCTTTTGCCCAGTGCAAACAAGAAAAGGCTGCGGATGATAAAGCAGAAACCACCGCTAATGTCGAAAAAGTTGCGTCAAACGGACTCTCTGTCGCATATATCAATGTCGATTCGGTATTGCAAAAGTATGAATATGCTAAATTCCTTAATGAAAGACTTATCCGTAAAGCAGAAGATGCCCGGGCGAGCTTTAATGAAAAGGCTCGTGACTTGCAACGTGACGGAGAAGATTTTCAGCGTAAATATAAAAATAATGCGTTTTTATCTCAAGAACGCTTCGAGCAGGAACAGCAACGGTTAGCGAAAAAACAGAACGATTTGCAAGCTTTGGGCGAACGACTCGAAAAAGAAAATATACAAGAGCAGCAAAATATGCTTTCTCAAATGAATGATTCCATCATGACTTTTATCAAAGAGTATAATCAGACTAAGAAATACGATGTGATTCTGAATAATCTGAGTACGCTATATATTAATCCTTCATTCGATATTACCAATGAAGTGATCGTAATGTTGAATAAACGTTATAACGCTGCCAAGAAATAAAAATTAAATATATAAAAATGCAGAAGGCCGCTTTATATATAGCGGCCTTCTGCATTTTTATATATTCTTGGGTCCCGTTTTATATAGATAAGGCGTTTCTGCTATACAATAATGGATATGTGTTAAGGTTGATGTGATAAGAAAATAGACGTTTTTATTTTTTTTCTATGCACCTTTATTGGTAAGGTCCCGAATTTTCATCCAAAAGATATTGTATTTACGAATAAAAAGGGGTAAGAGCCGATATTTCTGCTCTCACCCCTGATCAATTAATCAAGCCTTAATTATAAACTGTGAGCAATTTATTAATTTACAAAGACTTTATAGGTCTTCTCAGAAATACGAACCAGATAGATTCCCGGAGTCGGTACGGAAATTATTTCTACCCCGTTTGAAATTATCCGTGTATCGATTAAAGAACCGTTAATATCGTAAATAGAAACTGTTTCTTTTTCCCCCTTAATGATGATATTGCCTTTATCGCTGTATACAAGATGGTCGGTGTTCGAGTTATTCTCGATATTTTCTCCATTGCCGACGGTTATTTCTACAACAAAGTTTGTTTTCGTAATATTATCGGTGTAAGTTATATTAAGTGTATATATCCCATCTTTCGCACTCGATACTTTAAAACCGGTACGTCCATATTTTTCGATGGTAAGATTCGTATCCGGGCTGGTCGCTTTACAAAATATATAATCGGTCGAGATAATATCCGGTTGAATTATTCCTTCTTGATTTTTATCGAGACTCAGTGTAGAAGGTAATCCTGTAATCTCGGGAGTAATATATCGGCTGTTTGAAACTTCATCGATAGTAATAAAATCGAGATAGGTATCTTGGGGAGAAAGCGCGAAGCGTAATCTCGAGGGTTGGTCGGCATTGTAATCGGGATCGTCGAAATTATATATAACGCTGTATTTTTCCCATCGGTTACTTAGCGATAGTAAATTATTTGCGTTTTTTCCCATGCCTGCGCCTTTGTTCATGACAAAAAAGAATGGTTGTAATATTGGGTTGGTTGTTGCTGATTTTGCATAGAAAGTTACCCGTATTTTTTTATCTTTAGGAATGGGAGTATTGGCAGCATTGGGATACAATTCGATATAGCCACCATCTTCTTCAGGAATAGATTTGAATGCGTTGTTTCCTTGAATGACATCGTCGGATATAATTTGAAATTTGTTCTGTATAGGTTTGCTTACACCCCAGCCCGGTATGGATGTGGTGGTAGAGCCATCTCCTTCGAAACTGTAATTTCCTAATTTTACCCAAAATTCGTTTGTCTTTTCTTTTACGTAAACGTCGTCGACATATACATTGACAGGACTACCTGATAAATCTTGTTTTGCCAGTGCGATCCTTATATCGATCGGTTTATCATAATCCCAATTGGTACCTAAGCTATTCATGTCGGCATCGATAGAATAAGAATGCCAGTTGTTGTCTCCGCTTATTGTGATCGATCGGTCATTCGATAATTTTTGAGTATCGCCTTCGTACCCATAGAATTGTATGGCAAGTTGTACTTCTTTATCTGATTTTGCGAACAGGGTTACAGTATATATTTTTTTCTCGAGTGCAAGGCCGGATTGAGCGACATACATCGAATAGCGGTCATTGAGATTATAATTGCAGGTGAATTTTAATGACTGGAGACCTTCCCGCGATGATTCGGACGAATACCCAAGTGTTCCTTCCTGGGGGGAATCGGTATTTTTAACCACTGAATACCATTCGTAATTGTGGGTAACGCTATTAGGATTGGGCTGAAGTTCTCCGATTTCGAATCCACCGTTCAGAATTTTGTTTTCCTGAGCTTGTACGGCAATACAGCCGGTGATTAATAAAAAAGAGAGTAGTTTTGTTTTCATAGGTATTGTTTTAGTTTGTAAAATTGATTTTAAACAAAAAACGAGTATCTAATGTGGGTTTGGATACCCATTTTTTGTTTATGGTATTCGTTTCTGGCGTGAAACAAAAAGGAACACCGGATTGAAATAGTATGAATTGATTGGATAATGAGTCTATTTTATTTATTGTATTTTCTCTAATGAGATATCGTCTAAAAAGATGCTGCTCAACAATGTTTTATGGTTGCTTGTTTCGGGATTAGCCGAGATACCGATAATCCCGTTTCTATAATCGAATGTCTTATTTTCATTTTCTTTTTTACTTAGTTGCCTTTCTTTGAAATTTTTTAAATCGAAAAGAACCGAGTAGTCGTTCCATTCGTCATTGTCTTTTAGTTTAATAAATATCGTATAATTTATTTTTGAAGATTCATCGGTAATAACAGCAGTAAGCTTTGTGATATGATTTTCGGGATCGTTTTCTTTTTTAGCTTTAAAGGTAAGACGGTATTGAGAATCGTTTTCGAGAGAAACCGGTTGTATAAGCACGCACTGATACCATTTGGGATTATCTTGGTTCATATGTGGGGAATTGCGTAAATAAAGAGAATATTCGCCCGAGGCTTTTTCTTTATCTTGTATTTCGGCAATGATATAACCTGTATTCGAAGCTTTTTTGTACCATTTCCCGGTTTCTGTTTTATTTGTTTCTATCGGGGGATTAGAGGTTTCTGTTTTCTTTTCGAAAAATCCCTTTACACGAGGTATAAAATATGCATCGTGTAGCAATATCGTATATGTCGACGGGGTATCTTCAAATCCACCGTTATGAATAATATTTTGTGATTCGACATGTAGTGCCAAAGAAAAAAATAATGTGAATAGAAACAATGCTTTCATAGCTTTCATAATGATTATTTTAAAAGGCTAAAACCGGCTACTTTTCAGGTAGTATTACAGTTGCAATATTACATACAAATGAGATAACCGAAATGCTTTTTCTACTTGTGTGAATCCCATATTTTTAATTTTGGAACACCTATTCATTCTCAGCTATCTGTAGGGGTGGTTAATGGAGGAAATGATTGGGTGTGTAAAAAAAATGGTACCTTTTGTCAAAAGGTACCATTCTAATTTTTCTGGAAAATATTTATTCTTTTGTGTTCGCTTTATCAGTAAAGCCGGGATTTTTTTCTTCTTGTTTCAACTCGGGGTAACTGATACGGGTGTGATACATCGTTTTTAGTTTTTCGATAAATACGTTTTTGATGATTTCTACATCTCTGAAACTGATAGGGGCGTTTTTCATCAGCCCGTCGGCAATCTGACTGTCGATGATGTGGTTTACCAGTTTAGATATAGATTCTTCGGTATATTCTTTTAAACTTCGGGATGCGGCTTCTACCGAATCAGCCATCATGAGTATGGCTGTTTCTTTGGTAAATGGGTTAGGCCCCGGATAAGTAAAAGATGCTTCGTTGATGGGGTAATCGGGGAATTCATTTTTGTATGAATTATAAAAGTATTTTGTTTTGCTTTTACCGTGATGTGTAGCGATAAAATCTTTTATTGCTTGTGGAAGCATCAGCTTATCGGCCATCTTTAACCCATCGGTAATATGTTGTATGATAATTTTTGCACTTTGCTCATAAGAGATGGTTTGGTGAGGATTGACTCCCGACTGATTTTCAGTGAAAAATGCGGGGTTTCCTAATTTGCCGATGTCGTGATATAAAGCGCCGGTTCTTACCAGTTGTGCTTTTGCCCCTATTTTGTTGGCTGCTTCGGAGGCCAGATTTGCGACTTGCATAGAATGCTGGAAGGTTCCCGGACAAATCTCGGACAATTGTCGCAGGATGGGAGAGTTGATATCCGATAGTTCGACCAAAGTAACATTCGAAATAAAACCGAATGTTTTTTCGAGTAGGTAAATAAGTAGGTATGCAAATAATAATAATGCACTGCTTCCTCCGAAATAGAGGAACATATTCCAGTTTATTTTTGTCCAGTCTCCTTCTGAAAGTAAAGTATATCCTACGTAACTGATACTGTATGCCATAAATACGAGAAATGCGCAGCGTACGAGTTGTGATCGTTTAACCAATTCGCTCAAACTGTCGATCGCCGTCATACCGACAATAATCTGAAGAAAAATAAATTCGAGGGAAAATGGGGCGGCGAACGCACACAACAGTACTGTAATGAGATGTGCATATAAAGCGATACGGGAATCGAGGAAGGTGACTACAATGATCGGTAGAATTGCGAATGGAACCAGATAGATTCCTAGTAATTTCATTTGGGTAAGGAAATAGGCAGTCAGCGTAACACTTACTATCATAAGCAACAGAAATCCCAGGCTTCGCAGGTCGTTGAAGATATGAGGTCTGAATAATGCCAGAAATAGATAGAAAAATGAAAACAGACAGGTAATTACGATCGCTTCTCCTAAAAGTGTAGTTTCCCGGTGTTCGAGATTTACCGTTTTCTTTAAAGTAACGCTTTCGAGTGATTTTAAAATGCGATATGTATGCGGTGAAATTATTTCACCTCGGTCGACAATGCGTTCACCCGCTTGTACGACACCCGATGATAGTGAAATTCGTTGCAGTAGTTCGTTTTTTATTTTGTTAGTCGTCTCTCTGTCGAATGTCATATTTTCGCTCAGGTAAGTATGCAGATTATAGTCGTAAAGCGAGCTGCGACTTCCGTCGTCAGGAAGTTTTGCCAGGATTTCTTCGTATGCGGCTCGAGGCGTAAGTAAATTTTGAGCAGGATATGTTTTGGCAATATTGTTTTCGATGATCCTTACTTGTAATCCAGGTATTTTTTGCAACGAATCATATACTGAAGGCGCGATGATTCCTTGTTTGTAAACTTCTTGTATTGCATTGAAAATGTTATTATATAAAGAAACGGAAAGTTTGTTTTTCAGAGAGGTATGATAGGCCGACTGAAACCGTTCTACTTGTTTTTTCCCGATCTCGGGATTGTAAGTTATATAAGGTTGTAAGGTTTTTAAGATGCTATCTTGTTCCCTTTTTACCTGATCTCTGCTTTTATAAATAGGAAAATCGAAAGAAGCTGTCAATAGTCCGTATTTCCATGGTTTCCCTTCCTGAAAATGGTAACGGAATTTTTCTTCTCTCGGATAAAAATAAATGGTGAGTAATACTGCCCCTATAAAAAATAAGGTCTGAAATAGGGCTTTCCTCGAAATGAATTTATATTTTTTCTTTACTTCCATAAATCTTTATATCAGAATTATCAGTTTGACGATATCGGCTTCGGGTTAATTGTCGATGCGTATTGCCGATTTAACTTCTTTTACCTTTTTAATATCGTTGCAGAGACGTTCTACATCTTTTGCATCATGTACCAGTACACTTAGCGTTCCGGTAAAAAGACCGTCTTTGGCATCTATCGACAGGTTCCGTATATTTACAGCCAGGTCGGTAGAAATAATTTGTGTAATCTGATTGAGGACTCCTACATGGTCGATCCCTTTTATCTGGATTGTTGCAGGGAAAGATTCTATTATGTTATTGTCCCATTGTGTAGAAACCAGTCTGGAACCGAAACTGCTTTTCAGTCGCATGGCTACGGGGCATGACCGTTTGTGTACGATGACTTGTTCGTTTTCGTTCACGTAGCCGAGAACATCGTCTCCGGGAATGGGATGACAACAGGTGGCCAGTGAATAATTTTTGTGATTCCCGTCATCTTTAAGGAGATAAGTTGCTTTGCGATCGATTTTTTCAGTAGGGCAGGTATCCCCTTTTTCGATCGTTTGTGGTGTTTTGTTGTTACCTCCGAACGGAATTCGCAAATATTTCATGAAAACATTCTGATTTTTTTCTTTCAGTAGTTTCTTGGTATTTTCGTTCAGAGAGATTTCATTTTCACCTAATCGATAAAAGAGTTCATCTTTTTTGTCGATGCGGTAATGGTTCAGTAATTTATCGATGTTTTGCAGACTTTCAGCAAAGTTGTTTTCTTTCAGGAAGTTTTTAAATATCTCCTCTCCTTTAGCAATGATCGCTTTGCGGTCTTTGCGTAAAGCAGCCTGAAGTCTTGTTTTCGCTTTTGCCGTAGTCACGAATTGCACCCATTCGGGTTTAGGCGACTGAGATCGTGAGGTAAGAATTTCTACCTGGTCGCCGCTTTGCAGTTTTTGACTGATAGGCACGAGTTTGTGGTTTACTTTGGCGGCAATACAGTGGTATCCCATATCCGAGTGCAGGGTAAATGCAAAATCGAGTGCAGTGGCGTCTTTGGGTAATGTTTTTAGTTCTCCTTTCGGTGTAAATACGAATATTTCGGAAGCGAAAAGGTTTAGTTTTATCGTATCGAGAAAATCGAGGGCGTTAGGTTCCGGATTTTCAAGAATTTCTTTAATTGTTTTCAGCCAGATATCGAGTTCCGATTCTTCATCCGATTCGCCGACTTTGTATTTCCAATGGGCGGCAAAACCTCTTTCGGCAATGTCGTCCATTTTGCGGCTGCGTATTTGTACTTCGATCCAGTTTCCATCGGGTCCCATTACCGTAACATGTAAAGCCCGGTAGCCGTTTGCTTTCGGACGGCTAACCCAATCCCGTATACGTTCGGGATGCAGTTTATATATATCGGTAATGATCGAATAAATATTCCAGCATTCTTTTTTTTCGTCTTCGTCTTTATCGGGATCGAAAATAATGCGTACCGCATATAAATCGTAGACTTCTTCAAACGGTATATTCTTACTTTGCATCTTATTCCAGATAGAATATACCGATTTAACCCGGGCTTTCATTTCGAATTTAAGGCCGGTCTCTTTTAATTTTTTTACGATTGGCGCAGCAAAATCTTTATAGATAGCCTGACGGTTTGCTTCGGTTTCGGCTATTTTTTGGCTGATCTCATTATATGCGTCGGGATGCTCGTATTTAAAACTCAAATCTTCCAGTTCGGTTTTTATTGCGAATAATCCCAAGCGATGGGCGAGAGGAGCATAAATATACAGTGTTTCTCCGGCGATTTTGTACTGTTTGCTGGGTAGCATAGAACCTAAGGTGCGCATATTGTGCAGACGGTCGGCCATTTTTATCAGAATCACACGTATGTCTTCGGACATAGTGAGTAAGAGTTTTCTGAAATTCTCGGCTTGAGCAGAGGCTTGATCTCCGAAAATACCTCCCGATATTTTAGTAAGACCGGCAACAATTTGTGCAATTTTTCGTCCGAAAAGATTTTCTATATCCTCTACTGTATATTCGGTATCTTCTACTACGTCATGCAGCAAAGCCGAACAAATCGATGTGGAACCCAGTCCTATCTCTTTGCAGGCAATACGGGCTACGGCAATCGGATGCAATATGTACGGTTCGCCCGAACGACGCCGAATGCCCTTGTGGGCCTCGTTGGCAAAACGGAAAGCCCGTTCGATTATGTCGGTCTTTTTGCGGTGGTTCGATTTCAGGTAATCAGTCAGTAAAGCCTGAAATTCCCTTTCGATCATTTCGTTTTCCGCTTTTTCTATATTGCTTGGTTCACTCATATTCATGCCCGGGTTATACATAATCAGCAAACTTAAAAAAAATAATTCAAAAAGAACTATGGTTTGCTGCTGAATTTGGCCTTCAGGAATTGTATTTACATGAATAACAAAAGAAATAAAAATTTATCTGATTTCTTTTATGTGAAAGTTTTATAAATATATCGGATGAAATGAAAATATTTAGAGGAGTTTTGTCCCTTTTTTTGAAATATAATCAGATGTAAATGCGGTGGGCGGTATTCTTAAAAAAAATCGGCAACAAGGAAATCTTTTTTCTTGTTGCCGATTTTGGGGTTTTCAGGAAGAATTAAATTCAATTAATTCCCGATATGGCTACTTTGCGTGTTATACATTGTTTGCCCGATTGTATGCGTACGAGATAAATCCCCGGAGTATTTACCGTGTATTTTACTTGAATATTACCGGCAGATATATTTGTAATAAGATTTCCCGAAAGGTTGAAGATCGTGATGTGTTCATTTCCTTGCAATCCGTCGATGATTATGTTTCCGCCGTATGTATAGATAACGGAATTTCCGAGTATATCGGTTTCGATACCCGATGCGTCGGTAGTCGTTACCGAAATCGTTTCACTGGCTTCTGACAAGAGATCACCTGAAGCTGCGAATACACGATAATAATAAGTTGTCTTTTCATTTAGTCCGGTGAAGGAATAGTTATTTCCTGTAACAGGTAGTTTTTCGACAATATAGTTCAACTGGGAATTTCCGTAAGTTACCGATACGTCATCGATGAAAAAATTTCCTTTGGTTTTGTAGTAAGTGATTCTGAATGCTTTTACATTTTCTTCTTCTGTAAAAGATTGTTCCCAAGTTTTTTTACCGGTTTCGTATTGCACGGTTTCAACCAGTGTCCAGGCGTTATTTTTCAGAAGTTCTACAGTAAAATGCGATCCTTCTCCTGCCGAAACAAATCCATAGAAGAACGATAATTTGCTAATCGGACTTGCGTATTCGGTACTTTGTATATATTCGGTGTCATTCTTGAACCCCAATGAGTTTGGAGATTTTCCCGAATTGGTTGTCGAAGTATAACTCCCGCTAACGGTTCCGGTCCAACCTTCGGGAAGGGGTTTTCCGTTTACAACTGTATTGAAATCATATTCATCCGTTTTTTCTCCATTTCCTGTCAGTGTAAACAGATCGATTCGGTATTCGTCGGTTTCCGGGGTCGGATCCCAGTTTGCCTTAAAAGAATCGGAGGCGATGCCGGTCGCTTCGAGAGCTTCCGGTGCAGATAGAGGCGATGTTGTGAATCGTACTGAATTTTCTGAAAGGATATTGCCTGAGGGTGTGATAGCGCTTACCTTGAAACTGTATTGCTGTAGCGGTTCGAGGTTTTTTATATTTATTTGGTTACTTACGCTCTTACTTCCTTGTAAAATAAAATGCTGATCTTGGTCGAATGTAATTTTATGGGTTCCGATCGCATCGAAATAATCGACCGGATAACTATCCCATTCGCTTTCAATGTATTTTATCGATGGCATTGTTATTTCTTGTTTTCGGGTAAGAGTGACATCCTGTCCCCAATAATTATCGTTGCCCCCATCGACGATACCCACCATATCGATAAGTATGCCGTTATGATAAAGACCAACTGCATCGTTTCCGTTAAATGAGAGGGGACTGGAATTGGTCGAAGGAACCAGTACGTCGCTTTGAGAAAGTAATGCTTCGTTACTGCAATTCGCGGCAACAAGCAGATAAGATTGCCCGTCGGCCAAAATACCGGTCATTTTATATTCAGCGAGGAATTCCCCGTCACCGTTGGTCTGTTTTCGCAGACTGTATTTCGACAAGTTTACATCTTCTCCGGTTCCGTTATATATTTCTATTGCTTTATTGTTACTGCTGCCTTCGATATAAGATGAGATCATTAAATCTCCCGATTGTAGGTTTCCCTGATATACGTCTACACTGTATTGGGTAGCCTCAGGATGGTTCATCCAGGTAAGAGTAGCATCTGTTGCCGATATTTTTTCTACGGGTAATACCATAAAATCGGAACTGCACCCACTCTGTATTTTTACCATTACGGGAGTGGCTATGCCATCGCTACTGATGAGTAATGTATCGGTATTATATCCGTCTTCTACGGCCGAATACGTTATAACGACGCTGGTCCCGGCAGAAGCCTCGTTTACCGGAATTTCATTTTTTGAAAGAGAGAGTCGTTCGGTTGCATTTTTCCATTCCAGATGAAGGGGAGAAGTCAGACAAAGAGCTTGAATATCTAATGACAGCTGTTTGCTGTTACCTTTGAGCAATAGTCCGAAATCGATTTCTTTTCCTGTTCTCGGAGTAATAATAGTAGGCTCGGTAATTTCAGGGAACGGAAATACCTGATCTGTTTTATCTCCCCAGATATAATCAACCAGTTCGGGGTAGTCGATAAATGGGTTCCGGTTTCCCTGAATTTTATATACTTCTTCAGTACGTTTCAGTTCTTTATCGCTGACTATATCTTTTTTGTCCCAACTCATCAGTAAATCGATCGCCCATTTTTCCCATACCGGATAGGTACTGTTCGGAATTATCATGGGACTGTTCCAAATCGGAGCGAAATCTTCATAAGCTGTGACCATATAAAGGTACGAACGTGCAAAATCTCCTTTGTATTCATCGGCCGGTTCGAAACAATTACCGGTATATACAGTTCCAAATCCATTTTTTCCGGTTTTACTTACCCCGTTATCTTGTAATGGTTTTCCGGTGACGATACCAAGAGGATTGTTACTTTTAGAAATGTTTATCGTTGCGTCTGCCGGATATAAATGGTGTAAGTCGTTGAAGGCATTATTGTGTATACCTCCCCACCAGCTATTTGGTAAAGAATGTTCTATATGCATACCATTAACACCATTAGTCCCATCGAATTCCCTATGTATGTCGGAATACATGTCGTAAACCGATCCGTCATCTCTACGGTCGGTATGAGAGAAACCGTCCCATGTCGCTCCGGGACCGGCTCCGTATGCAAGCATATGAGCTTCCCGTATGATCAGATGCAGAGCTGTTTTAAGTTCGGCTCCTTTTTTTCCGTAGGCCGGATAATAGTATCCCGAAGGTATTTGGGCATAAGATACAAGGACCAGAAACAGCAAAAAGGCCGTTGAAAACAAGCGGGAGTAAAGTTTATTCATAGTCGGTAGGTTTTTAAGGGAATATAATCTGAAATATAAAGAAAAAAGAATATCTTCAGCTTTTAAAGGGCCTGGAAGATATTCTTTTATTTTTTTACCAGGTTTCTTTTATATCGAAAGAATACGTAATGTATTTAATAATTCCCGGTTAATGGGTTTGTCGTTTTTGATTGCTTTGTTAAACGGAACGTATTCGATTTGGTCATTACGTATTCCGATCATTACATTTCTCTGATCTTCGAGAATAGCATCGATAGCAGCTGCACCCATACGGCTAGCTAAGATACGGTCGTTGGCCGAGGGAGATCCTCCTCGCTGGAGATGACCTAAAATAGAAACCCGGACGTCATATTGCGGATATTCGTTTTTTACCCGTTCGGCCAATTGCATGGCTCCTCCGGTACTCGGGCTTTCGGCAACGAGAACGATACTACTGTTTTTCGATTTTCTAAATCCGTTTTTAATCAGTTCTGCCAATTGGTCGACTTCTGTCGCAATTTCAGGAATGATCGCGGCTTCAGCACCCGATGCAATGGCTCCGTTCAATGCCAGAAAACCTGCATCACGGCCCATTACTTCTATAAAAAATAATCGTTCGTGAGAAGTAGCCGTGTCCCTTATTTTATCAACAGCTTCCATAATGGTGTTCAGGGCAGTGTCATATCCGATAGTCGTATCGGTGCCGTAAAGATCGTTATCGATTGTTCCGGGAAGACCTACGATAGGGAAGTTATGTTCATTGGCGAATATACGGGCTCCGGTAAGGGTTCCGTCTCCTCCGATGACGACAAGAGAATCTATTTTTTCCTTTACCAGAGTATCGTATGCCAGTTGTCGTCCTTCGGGTGTTTCGAATTCTTTACAACGTGCTGTTTTTAAAATCGTTCCGCCCTGCTGTATGATATTACTGACGTTTTGGGTTTTAAAAGTTTGTATTTCGTCGGTAAGCAATCCTTTATATCCTCTGTAAATACCTTTTACTTCGAATCCGTTATAAATTGCGGCTCTGGTGACCGCACGAATGGCTGCGTTCATTCCGGGAGCGTCGCCTCCGGAAGTAAGAATGCCGATACATTTAGCTTTTGCCATAATAATTAAAAATTTTGCGAACCATTAATTTGCAGCAAAAATACAAATTAATATTCAGTTATAATCTCTTTTACCTTTAATCCTGTAATTTCGATTTTAAAAATTCATATACGTCTTCCATAAGCCATTTAGGGGTAGATGTGGCTCCACAAATACCTATACTTCGTTTCCCTTCGAGCCAACTTTCCTCGATTTCGTCTTTATTGGAAACGAGTTTCGATTGAGGGTTTACACTTAGACATTCTTCGAAAAGAACTCTTCCGTTCGAACTTTTTTTCCCGCTTACGAAAAGAATGAGCTCGTGTTTTCGTGCAAAGTCCCGAATGTTCGGAATGCGGTTGGCTACTTGGCGGCAGATGGTATCGTAAAATAGGAAAGAAGTTCCTTCTTTTTTCTTTCGGTTTATTTCAGAAACAATATGTTTAAAACCTTCTACCGATTTAGTTGTTTGCGAATAGAGCCGTATTTCCTGATCGAAGTTTATCTTCGTGAGGTCTTCTATTCCTTCTATAATGGTAGCCTTTCCATCTGTTTGTCCGACAAGACCATTTACTTCGGCATGCCCCGGTTTTCCGTAAATAACGATCTGACTGTTAGTTTTGTCGGTATCTTTATATGATTCTTTTATTTTTTTTTGCAGTTGCAGAACGACAGGACAAGTGGCGTCGATGATCTCGATGCGATTCTCCCGGGCGATACGGTAAGTTTCAGGAGGTTCTCCGTGAGCACGTAAGAGGACCTTAACATCATGCAATTCTTTTAACTTTTCGTGGTCGATAGTAATGAGGCCTTTGGCTTTTAACCGGTCGACTTCATGGTTGTTGTGCACAATGTCTCCAAGGCAGTACAATATCCCGCTTTTATTGAGCTCTTCTTCTGCTTTTTTTATGGCGTTAACTACACCGAAACAGAATCCGGATCCGCTGTCGATCTCGATTTTTACCATAAAGAATATTTACTTTTTTACTGCTTTTAAGTATTCATTGTACAACCATTGATCCTGTTGCTCGAGAGTCATATGCGAATTGTCGAGCAGAATAGCGTCATCAGCTTTACGCAGAGGACTTACAGTTCTGTGCTGATCGATATAATCCCGTTCTTCTACATTTTTGAGTACCTCATCGTAAGTAGCGGTTTGTCCTTTTCGCAGCATTTCTTCGAGCCTTCTTTTGGCCCGTGTGTCGGATGATGCAGTAACGAATATTTTTAATTCGGCATTTGGAAAAACGGTAGTTCCGATATCTCGGCCATCCATGACAATCCCTTTTCGACGACCCATGTCCTGTTGCAGGCGTGTCATCGCTTCTCTTACAAATCCGATTGCACTTACCGGACTTACCAGATTGGATACTTGCATACTTCGTATTTCTTGTTCTACGTTTTTATCGTTCAGGTAAGTTTCGGGACGTCCTTCGGAATTTATTCTGAATTCGATTTTAATATTTCTCATTTCGTCTTTTAAACGGTCTTCATCGATAACACCGTTTGTCACTAAACCGTTTTGTATGCAAAATAAGGTTACGGCTCTGTACATAGCTCCGCTGTCGATATAAATATAACCTAATTTTTTCGCTAACTCCTTTGCCATCGTACTTTTTCCGCAAGATGAGAAACCGTCGATTGCGATTACTATGTTATTATTTGCGTTCATATTCGTTTCAATTATTGTGAAAAGGCGCGAAAGAGAAATGTAATAAATCATTAACCTGTCGGCAAAGATATAAATTCCAGTCAGAAATTGTCCGATTTTAAGTTTTACTTTTTTATTAAAAACGGTTACGCACGATACCCATTGCAAATACCTCCGTAATACGTTTTTTTAATGAAACAGGATGTATTACTTGTAACGATTCTGCGTGCGACATTAATTCCGAAATAAAATCGGGAGTAATGCGAACGTGGAGTTGAACGACAAATTGGCCCGGTATATCGCAGAGAACGGTTTGTGAGTGATGCAAGGGTTTGTTCTTCAGATATTTTCCGGTAAGGGAGTCGAACGACAGTATAACGTCTTCTGCCGGATATTGTTTGCCTGAAAACATCCCGAAGCTGTCGGCAAATAAATTTTCTATATTCTCTGATGCGGGTTGTTTGTATATCCTACCTGTAACCTTAGGGTTTCTGATTCGATCGAGGGAAAAAGATCTCAGCCGTTCTTTTCCGGGGTATTTCCCTAAAAGATACCAGTGAGAATATGATTCTTTCAGAGCTACCGGTTCTACCGTTTTGATCTCGAAAGTCTCTTTTGAAAAACTATGATAATCGAACTGTAGTTCACATCGGTTTGTCACGGCTTTTGCTAAAGCTGGTAAATACCTGTTTTGCGCATCGATGTGTTTTTCCGGAAATACGATTTCGGGTGAATTCGTCAATGCATAAAAAACATACAGGGCATCGGTAATCCTTTGTATCTCTCTGTTTTCTTGTGCAGGAAGGTAATAACCCTTATAGTATCGACTGTATTCGATCGAAATATGCCAGTTTATCTTTATCTCTCGGATTTTTTGTTTTACTTGTCGTACCGAATATGTTTGACCATCTTCCCGAAGTGAATTGATAAAGAGTGTCAGTTCTTCGATAGATAAATAAGGAGTATTTTTTATTTTATCTATAAGTGATAAAGTCTCATATAAGCGTGTTAAAACGTTCATATTCCGGTTAATTTAAATTCCGGAATCAAAAATAACGGGGCGGTATGCCGAAAAATGGCATAAATAATTTTTTTAACGAGAGCCGAGAAGATCGTTGAGATTGGTATTCAGATTAAACATGAAAGATGTCCCCCCCTTATGGTGTTGAGCGACAGAGGCTCCGATACTGAACATTCTTACTTTTATACCGGCACCGGCCGTAAATCCCGAAAGGAAGTTACGATTGTATGATTTCATATCGGTACGTGTTTTATAGTTGTATCCGATAGCGATATACAGATTTTGAGAAGGAATATAATCCACCGCAAATATAAGGTGTCTGAAAAGGTTCGAAGCAAAGTTATTTTTTTCTTTCAGGTCTCCTTCGTTATTGTTGAGATTAGAATCGAGGTAGGTATAAGGCAGTTTCCAACGAGTAAGATGCTGTGCTGTGACAGAAAATCTGAAAGGGGCGTGATCGAGGGTTTTGGAAAGCCCCAGTTGAATATCCCAAGGCATACGTTCGAACTTATCATTAAATCGTTTTAACTGCCCTCCTGCATTTTTTACGAGTATCGACATCGACAGGTCTTTTTCGGGATTGTAATAATTTACCCCCAAATCGACGCACAAAGCAAGTGCAGAATACTGCTCGTATTGTGAATATACCAATTTTGCATTTATTCCGCCTCGCCAGCGATCGTTTAAGTCATGCGAGTATATACCGTTAAAGATTATATCCTTCGGATTGAATTTACCGGTGATGGAACCATCCGGTTCGGTAAGTTTCATTTCCCCATATCCGAGATATTGTAATCCGGCAGCCCATGCGCCCCGGTCTCCTGCCGCTTTAGCGAAGGTAAAGCCGGCAATATTTATGCCTGCTACATAACGCATGTAATTTAGGTTAAGTTGAAGATCCATTTCCGGACCCAGTAATGCCGGATTTTGGTTTGTTACCGCTACATCTTCTTCAATGATCGAGATATTATTTCCTCCTAATGCGTTTACGTGAGTTGAAACAGGTAGATTAAGAAAATCGTATGACGATTTCCCTTCCTGGCTCCATCCTTGTAAATTGTAAAATAGACAACACAAAAGGCAAAAAAAGATCCGGTTCATTCGCATTAAATTGAGTTCGAGCATTCACGGAATTTTTTTCTGAAAAATTAAAAATCCGTGTGTTATTTATACTAACGGAAAAAAGGTTTATGAAGTATAAATGCCGGTAAAATTATTTGTTTACAATTGTAACCGATTCTTTTTCAGATATGAAAATCGCAATTTTAAAAGTTGACATTTCCTAAAGTCGCAAAAAAAATATATCTTTGAATCCATCAATTATAGTTAACGGTTTTATGAAGACGACAGAACAATATATAGATATAATAAATAAAGCCTTATCCGAATTACCTTATCCCAAAGTACCCGATGAGTTATATGCACCTGTCAGATACGAACTTTCTTTGGGTGGGAAGCGTATAAGACCCTTACTGACACTGATGGCTTGTGAAATGTTCGGTCTGGATTACAGCCAGGCGATACATCCTGCTTTAGGTATCGAAATTTTCCATAATTTTACCTTATTACACGATGATGTGATGGATAAGGCCGAGGTGCGCCGTGGAAAACCGACTGTACATAAAGTTTGGAATGAAAATAGTGCTATACTTTCGGGTGATGCCATGCAAATTATTGCTTATCGTCAGATTGCGAAAACACCAGAACGTTATATGAGCCGGGTTTTGGACGTATTTTCTAAAACGGCTCTCGAAATATGTGAAGGCCAGCAGTACGATATAGAGTTTGAGCATCGGGATGATGTAACCGAGGAGGAATATTTGGATATGATTCGTCTGAAGACTGCGGTATTGTTGGGAGCAGCTTTGAAAATAGGGGCGATTATTGCCGATGCGGAACCAGCTGATGCCGATCGGTTATACCGTTTTGGCGAGAATATCGGTTTGGCATTTCAGCTAAAAGACGATTATCTCGATGTTTATGGTGACCCGGCAGTTTTCGGGAAAAAATTAGGAGGGGATATCCTTAATAATAAAAAAACGTATATGTTGATTAATGCTTTACGCCTTGCAAGTGGGACGGAAATGGAACTCTTGAAGGATTGGCTTAAACGTACCGATTATAATCCTGCCGAAAAGATAGGGGCTGTAACCGCTATATACGATCGTTTGGGGATTAAAGAGCTTTGTGAAAAGAAAATGAAAGAATATTACGATAAAGCCACCGTTTTACTCGATGCGGTAGAAGTGGAGGATAAATACCGTTCTCCTTTATCGGCTTTAGCTGCCGATTTAATGTATCGAGAAAGTTAATGCGGGACAATTTATATTAATTAATTACTTAATTTTATGCCGTACCGTCGATTACCCAACACGGATAACGCCCGTTTAAAAGCATTGGAGTGTGCCTTGAATAAGGGGGATACTGCTAGCATTAGCGATTTAGCTGTTTCTTTTCATGTCATTAACGAGGCGAAAACTTTTTTGCCGTTTTTTAAAATGGCAAGAGAACGGTATCGCCAATATTTTTCGGAACAAGTAAAAGCCAACAGGAAATATCAGATGCAAATAAAAAAGGCACGTATGTATGTTTCTCATTTTATACAGGTATTGCATTTTTGTGTAATACGCCGTGAGATGAAGACCGAATCGTTGGCTTTTTATCATCTCTCCGATTCGAATCTTTCTGTTCCTAATTTAATGAGTGAGAATGCTTTAATGAAATGGGGTGTAAGAGTAATAGAGGGTGAAACAACGAGAATAAGACAAGGCGGAACTCCGATTTATAATCCTACGATTGCTAAGGTCAAAGTACATTTCGATATTTTTAAAGAATCGTATAATAATCAGAAAAATTACCGGTCGAATACTGCTCGGGCATTATCGGAGTTAGTCGCTTTGCGGGATAAGGCCGACCGGATTATTCTTGAGATATGGAATCAGGTAGAAAGTTCTTATGCAGATTTACCTCCTAAAGAACGGTTGAAGAAGTGTAAAGAATACGGATTGATATATTATTACCGTAAAAATGAAATCAAAGAATAATGATAGATACACATACCCATATTTATTTACCGGAATTTGCAGATGATTTGGATGAGATTGTTTCCCGGTCGAAGGAATCGGGGGTGGATCATCTTATTTTGCCGAATGTCGATGTAGAAACTATTCTTTGTTTACAGAACACTCAAAAAAAGTTCGGCGCTTATTGTTCGGCGGCAATGGGGCTGCATCCTACGTCGGTAGAAAAAAATTATAAGTCGGTTCTCGATACCGTTTACGAAGAATTGAACAAATCGAAATATTGTGGTGTAGGGGAAATAGGAATCGATTTGTATTGGGATAAAACATATTATAAACAACAATTCGATGCTTTTATAAAACAGGTTGAATGGGCGGCTCAAAGGGAACTTCCCGTTATAATTCATTGTCGAGACGCTTTTGAAGAGATCATAAAAGCATTAAAAACGATTAAATATATCCCGGTAAAAGGGGTTTTTCACAGTTTTGGCGGGACTCCCGAACAGGTAAAAATGATTAAAGAGCTCGGGGATTTTTATTTCGGTATAAATGGGGTCGTTACTTTTAAAAATGCGCATTTGGAAGATACTGTAAAAGAAATCGGTATTTCTCGTTTATTACTCGAAACCGATGCCCCTTACTTGTCGCCTGTACCTTATCGGGGGAAGAGAAACGAACCTGCATTTATGGTACATACAGCTACCCGTATTGCAGAAATATTAAATGTATCTTTCGATGAAATAAATGACGAAACGACAAAAAATGCACTTTCGTTATTTCGGTTGTCGTTGTAAATATTCTTCGATAGATTTTTGAGAATGCTGTATTTCCTTCCTCCCTATCGAGATTTTTAATTAACATGCGGGAAGCATTAGAACCGATATCAAGGCGGCATAGTTGGTTTTATTCATGATGGTAATCAGAGTTAGTCCCGATTTTTTTTGTACATTTCATAATAAAGCTTCTGGGGAAGCAAAGTGGCGGTTTTCAGGACAAATCATAAACGGAAGCGGGGAAAACCGCTTCCGTTTATGATTTGTCCGTGTAGAGTATCTATTAGATCGTATTCGATTGTTTTTTTCGAGTCTTTCTGTATCGATTTATCAAATATGGATGTTATGACTTCTATATAGCGGTCGAAATTTCGAATCATCCAGTCGGTTGTTCCATTTATGTAGTAATAACAACCGGTAAATAGAAAAATAAGCAAAAAAAGAAAAACGGGTTGTTATAAAATAAGAATGCCGATAACTAAGGAAACTACTTCTCGCATTTTTTCGTTACTTTTGCATACCCTAAAAAATAAAGGTTATGAGTATTCTGATTACGCCTCCTAAAGAGTGTCGGACAACGATAAATCTACCGGCTTCGAAAAGTATAAGCAACAGAGCTCTTATTCTTAATGCGCTAAGTTATAGCTCTTATCCGGTCGAAAATTTATCGGATTGCGATGATACCCGTGTTATGATAGACGCATTTGAGTCGAATAATAATAAATTCGATATACATGCAGCCGGTACAGCAATGCGCTTTATGACAGCTTTTTTATCTAAGATAGTGGGAGAATGGGTAATAACTGGTTCTGACCGGATGAAACAGCGTCCCATCGGGTTATTGGTAGATGCGTTACGTTCATTGGGTGCTCGTATAGAATATCTCGAAAAAGACGGATATCCTCCTTTAAAAATTTATGGAAGTGCACTGAAGGGGGGGAGCCTTACGTTGAACGGAAATGTAAGTTCGCAATATATTTCGGCTCTTTTAATGGTTGCTCCTTATATGGAGGAAGGTCTCGACCTTACACTTGCGGGTAATATTATTTCCCGGCCTTATATCGGTATGACATTAAAAATGATGAAAGTATATGGGGTCGATGCAGTGTGGAATGATCATATGATTAGAGTTAGGCCGGGAGAATATCGTCCGGTTAGGTTTACGGTTGAATCCGATTGGTCTGCAGCCTCTTATTGGTGCGAAATAGCTTCGTTGATTCCCGATGCCGAAGTCATTTTAACGGGCTTGCAAAAAGACAGTGTACAGGGAGATTCCCGTATTGCCTCTTTTTTTAAAGAGCTGGGTATTTCTACACAGTATGTCTCCGACGGGGTAAAATTATTTCATAACGGAAAATTGGCAAAAGGATTGAATTTCGATTTGTCTGATCAGCCCGATCTGGCACAGACACTTGTCGTTACTTGTGTACTGAAAGGAGTCCACTTCAGGTTTAGCGGTTTACAATCTTTAAAAATAAAGGAGACCGACCGTATCGAAGCATTAAAAGTCGAATTGCATAAACTGGGCTTTGTAATAAAGGATATAAACGGATCTGTTTTGGTGTGGAATGGAGAGCGTTGTGAACCTCATTATTCATTAGGGATAGATACTTATGATGATCATCGCATGGCTATGGCTTTTGCCCCGGCATCGATTCTTGTAAATCCACTGATGATAAATCATCCGCAAGTGGTAAGTAAATCGTATCCCGGATATTGGAATGATTTGAAAAAGTCTGGATTTACGATAATCGAAAAATAACGAACTTATGTGGATCATTATTTTGAGCATATTATTATTGGGAGCGGTTACTTACGGGATACATATATATCGTGAAAAAAAAATAGGTGAGGATGTTCGACCCGATGAGGCTTCCCGTGTTATTCCCGACGGATGTTGCGGTGCACATGAGGTTTGTGAAAAAGAGAGCCTTCTGGCAGCTGCCAGTAAAGAGATCGTTTACTACGATGATGAGGAACTCGACCGATTTACCGGAATTTCTTCAGATGGTTACACCGATGAACAGTCATCGGAATTTGCAGATGTATTTTATACTTTACAGAGCGACGATGTTGCAGGTTGGATACGCAGTCTCCAGCTCAGAGGAATAGAACTTCCCGATTCTTTAAAGGATGAGGTTTTACTTGTTGTAGGAGAAAGGAGAAATTAGATAAAAGTACGATGCTGGATATATTACGATATACATTTTTTCAGAATGCGTTGCTTGCTGTTTTACTGGTAGGAGTTGCCGGTGCGATAATAGGAACTTACATCGTAACCCGTCGTCTTGTATTTATAACAGGCGGAATTACTCATGCATCGTTCGGAGGTTTGGGCCTTGGATTCTTTTTAGGAATAAGTCCTACCGTAACAGCATTGTTTTTTGCCGTATTATCTGCTTTAGGAGTCGAATGGCTTTCTAAACGTAATGCGGTCAGAGAAGACTCTGCCATTGCGGCTTTTTGGGCTTTGGGTATGGCGCTCGGAGTTATTTTTATTTTCCTTACACCGGGTTATACACCGGGATTGAGTGAATTTTTATTCGGAAATATTCTTACGATTACTCATTATGACATTATGTTGTTTGGCGGTTACACATTGGTGTTATCTCTTTTCTTTATTATCTTTTATCGGCCGGTGATGTATGTCGCATTTGACCGGGATTTTGCTTTTACCCGGCATATTCCGGTGAGGCTTATAGAGTACAGCATGATGCTGATGGTTTCTGTTTGTGTAGTGCTTACAATTCGTCTGGTGGGTATCATGCTACTCATGTCGCTACTTACTATGCCGCAAATTATTGCCGATCAATTTTGCAGCCGATATAAGAATATTTTGTATTTGTCGGGTATATTGGCTATCATTAGCGGATTGTCCGGGTTATTTATTTCTTATTATATAAATGTTCCTGCCGGAGCTTGTATTGTATTCGTTTTGGTTATTTTGTACATTGTTACGAAAATATTTGTCTGGGCCAAAAGATACCGTTTACCTGTATAAATCGACTTAATGATATTGCAGTGCCTGTTTTTTGCTCGAGGACATCTGCTGATTTTCATGTTTTGTAAGGCAATAAAAAGGCTCTCTGTCAGTTTATTTTATGAGAGCTTATAAGAATGGAAAAAGATTAAATTGAGGAAAACAATATATCATATAACAGGGATCCTTTTTTGTCTCCTTATGTTGGCTTCGTGTTCGGTGAAAAAGAATACGAAAGCGACTCGTTTTTATCATTCGCTTACCACGCGTTATAACGTATATTTCAACGGGAACGAAAATTATAAAGAACAGCTTCAGATTATGGAAGGGAAATACGAAGATGATTATACCCTTACCCGTATCTATATGCATCCTGCCGAAGCATACAATAATCCGAAAGCAACAAAACCTACTGGAAGTTTCGATCGTACGATAGAAAAATGCCAGAAGGCTATACAGTTACACTCGATAAAGAAAAAGCCCCGTCGAGATCCTAAAAAAATGAGTGATCCTAAATATCGCGAGTATGTAAATCGAGATGAATATAACCCGTTTATACATAATGCTTGGCGTTTAATGGGAAAGGCTCAGTATTATAAAGGCGATTTTTTGAGTGCGGCAGCTACGTTTGTTTATATTACCCGGCATTTTACATGGAAACCCGATCTGGTGGCTGAGTCTAAACTTTGGTTGGCCAGATGTTATTTAGCCATGGATTGGGTATATGAAGCGGAAGATGTTCTTAACAAGATTAATAACGACGGTCTTCCTGAAAGTCAAGAAGATTTGTTTGCTGCTGTAAATGCCGATTATCTGATTCGGAATGAGGATTATAAACAGGCGATACCATTTCTAAAAACAGCAATAAAGGCAGAACCTAATAAACGCCAGCGTACCCGTATGAATTATTTACTGGCTCAGCTTTATACTCTTACAGGAGATAATAATGCGGCTTATAATGCGTATGGTGCCGTTATAAAATCATCTCCTGATTATCGAACCGAATTGAATGCCCGGATACGGCAAACCGAAGTTTTTGAAGGTAAAGACATAAATAAAGTGATAAAAGGGCTGACCAAGATGACACGTCAGGCAAAAAATGAAGAGTATCTCGATCAGATATATTATGCAATAGGAAATTTGTGGTTATCGAGAAACGATACGGCAAAAGCAGTAAATAATTACATACTAGCTGCCGAAAAGAGTACACGTAACGGAAAAGATAAAGCGATAAGTCAGTTAAAATTGGGTGAAATCTATTTTAACCAGCGTGATTATGTAAAAGCTCAACCCTGTTATGCCGAAGCGTTACCGCTTATCGACGAGACATATCCGGGGTATGAAAATATTTCAAAACGTTCGGCGGTGCTCGATGAGTTGGCTGTGCATGCCCAAAATGTTGAACTTCAAGATAGTTTACAACATTTGGCTTCGTTGCCTGAAGAGGAACGAATGAAAACCATACAGAAGATTATTGATAACTTGATCGCGGAAGAAAAGAAGGCCGAAGAGGAGGCTAAGAAACAAGCTTATCTCGATGAACATCAGGGTTTACAAACTGCGATGCAAAATAATAACGGAGCTAAACAACCGACTATTCCCACGATGAATATGGGGAATGGAGACAATGCCTGGTATTTTTATAATCAGGCATTGGTAACTGCCGGTAAGTCTGAATTCCAACGCAGATGGGGACGACGTAAGTTGGAAGACGATTGGCGCCGTCGGAATAAAAATTCGTTCTCGATGGATGATTTTGCCGAAAATAAAGAAGAACCGGCAGAAGAAGGGGATGAAAACAAGGGTGGCGGTGAAGTTCCTGAAAACGGAGAAGGTGGTACTCCTCCGGAATTGGGAGAGAATGTCGCGTTGGTTACAGATACCAAGAATCCGCAATATTATATACAACAGCTGCCATTGACTCCTGAGGATATAGAAAATTCGAACGAGATTATTTCAGACGGTCTTTACAATATGGGACTTATTCTGAAAAACAAGCTCGAAGATTTCCCTGCGGCGATCGATGCTTTTAATCTGCTCGATAAACGTTTCCCAGAATGCGAATACCTGCTCGAAACCTATTATAATATGTATCTCATGTATATGCGTATGGGAGATGTGGCTGCGGCTAACGAGTATAAGAACCGTATTATATCCCGTTATCCGGAAAGTGATTATGCCGTGGCTCTTAAAGATCCTAATTATTTGGAAAATTTAAGGAATATGTCGGCGATGCAGGATACATTATATAATCGTACTTATGAAGCTTATCTGAAAGGAAGAAGTGATTTGGTACATGGCTATTATGACCAGATGAAAAATAAATACCCGTTATCTGAACTGATGCCTAAATTTATGTTCCTGGATGCTTTGTCGTATATCGGGGAGAAAAATGTTGAAGCATTTAAAGAGGGATTGAAAGAACTTCTCGAGAAATATCCCGATGCCGACGTAAGTCCGTTAGCTTCTGATATGCTTAAAGGAATTATGCAGGGACGTTCGGTAAATACCGAAGGGGGAGTTGCGCGGGGTATGTTGTGGAAGATAAAACTAGGGAGTGGAGTTGACGGTGATTCTACTTTCATCGCATCCGATTCTATCCCTCCGTTTATTCTCGACAAAAATGTCCCGCACGATCTGGTATTGGTATTTGCAACCGACAGTGTGGCCTCTAACCAGTTATTATTTAATGTGGCGAAATATAATTTTACCAATTTCCTGATTAAGGATTTTGATATTGAAATAATCTCCTTTAACGAAATTAGTATGCTTGTTATCAAAGGATTTAATAACTTTGATGAATTATTGCAATATCGCCGGATGATGAGTGGTGAAAAAGGTGTACAACTTCCCGAAGGAGTGCGTCCGGTAATGATAAGCGAGCCCAACTTGAAATTGCTGTTCGAAGGTCGCAGTTTCGAGGATTATTTTAATTTTATGAAAGATAACCGGAATGCTTATGAAGAATGAACTGATACTCTGGGCCGATGATGAAATAGATCTGTTGAAGCCTCATATTCTTTTTTTGAAACAGAAAGGTTATGATGTGCAGACTGTTACTAACGGGAGAGATGCTTTTGAACGATGTGAAAAAGAACATTTCGATCTTATTATACTCGATGAGAATATGCCGGGCCTTAGCGGGCTCGAGACTTTGACGCGTATAAAAGAGATAAATCCTCTCGTTCCCGTGATCATGATTACTAAGAGCGAAGAAGAAAATATTATGAATCAGGCGATCGGGAATAAAATTGCCGATTATCTGATTAAACCGGTAAATCCTAATCAGATTCTACTTTCGATTAAAAAAAACCTGTACCGAAACGAAATTATTTCAGAAAATACCACATCGAATTATCAGCAGGAATTCAACCGTATCAGTATGCTGATAAACGATTCTTCGTCGTGGGAAGATTGGTACGAGATTTATAAGAAATTGGTATTCTGGGAACTCGAGCTTGAACAGACCGATACCGGAATGGCCGATATGTTAGCCATGCAAAAAAGCGAAGCTAACTCGGCTTTTGTGAAATATATAAAGAAAAATTACGAAAAGTGGGTGACGACCGATGAACATCCGCTCTTGAGTTATGAGCTTTTTAAAAATAAAGTTTTCCCTCTTCTCGATAATGGAGAAAAAGTATTTCTTATACTTATCGATAATTTCCGTCTCGACCAATGGCGTGTCGTAAAGCCGTTATTGTCCGATTATTTTACATTTGAAGAAGAATTATACTTCAGCATTTTGCCTACTGCGACACAGTATGCCCGAAATGCTATATTTGCCGGACTCATGCCCGATAAGATCGCCAAATTGTATCCTGACCTTTGGGTGGATGAAGATGAAGAAGAAGGAAAGAATTTGAACGAAGAACCGTTGATACAAACACAGCTCGATCGCTTTCGTAAGAAGTATGCTTTTTCATATAATAAGATAAACGAATCGCAGTTTGGAGACCGGTTGATTCAAAATTTTTCCCAAATTGATCGCTTCCCTTTGAATGTGTGTGTGTTGAATTTTATAGATATGTTGTCGCATGCTCGCACCGAATCGAAAATGATACGGGAATTGGCAGGAAGTAACGCTGCTTATCGTTCGTTAACCGAATCGTGGTTTAAGCATTCCTCTGCACTCGAACTACTTAAAAAAATTGCTGAAAAGGATTATAAGGTGATTCTTACAACCGATCATGGGACAATAAATGTAGATAATCCGATAAAGGTGGTGGGTGACAGAAATACCAATACGAATCTTCGTTATAAAGTCGGGAAAAATATGAGTTATAATCCTCGACAAGTATATGAGATAAAAACCCCTGGAAGGTTCGGACTGCCTTCTCCGAATGTAAGTTCGGCATATATTTTTGCTACTAACAGGGACTTTTTGGCTTATCCGAATAATTATAATTATTATGTAAGTTATTATAAGGATACGTTTCAGCATGGTGGTATATCTATGGAGGAAATGATGGTACCGCTTGTGACAATGACGCGTAAATAGTATCTTTGGGAAAATTTAGCGATTAACGAATGTAACGACAGATGGAATCGATAAAAATAGATAATTTAGAAAGTATTCATGAAGCGGCTCGAACCTTTATCGATAAAATGGGGGATGCTACTGTTTTCGCATTTAAGGGGGAAATGGGTGCCGGGAAAACGACATTTATAAAAGCCGTTTGTGAAGAATTGGGGGTTGGGGACGTTATAAACAGCCCGACTTTTGCAATTGTAAACGAATATCGTTCAAGATCGGGAGAATTAATATACCATTTTGACTTTTATCGTATTAATAAACTGGAAGAAGTTTATGATTTTGGGTATGAAGACTATTTCTACAGCGGAGCGCTTTGTTTAATCGAATGGCCTGAGAAAGTGACAGAACTTTTACCGGGAGATTGTGTCGTAGTAAACATTTCGGTACAGTCAGACGGATCGCGTATGCTTACAATAAATTAAAAAGATGGTTACGTTACTGTTGATAATTCTGTTCGTTTTTTTAGGTGCTCTATCTTTGGGAGCTGCGATTGCCAACTGGAAATGGTTTTTTGATACACAGAATGGACGTATGTTGGTCGCATGGTTCGGGAGACGTGGTGCTCGCGTTTTTTATGCCGTGATGGCATTTGTTATTTGGGCAATGGCTGTATGTTTGTGGTTAGAATCTGGATACACGAATTAATGTAGTTTATAATTTGATTTTAGGATCTTCTCTTTTGTTAATATTTTTTGTCCCATATTTAATAAATTGCAATCGATGTGTAAATTAATAATTTAATAATCAGTATTATATGTTTATTCTATTTTTATTTAGCGATATTTAACGTTGTTTTTTCTTTTAGGAATTTATTAATATTGAAACTTTTTATTCGTAATAAATTTATATTTAGAAGATTGAATAGAATAAGCAAAATGTCGAAACGCTGCATATTTGATTTTAATTGGTTAAAAAATGTAATTTTCTTGTTAGAATACTGAAATCATATAATATTTGCACTGTATAAAATATCCTTAGAAGTTAGTAGAAATGCAAAAAAGGAGTAATTATAGTAACTCCATAATAAAATATCGATACTATTAAAATCTGTGAAACTTAAAAAAACAAGAATTATGAAAAAATTTTCTATCGTATTGATCTTATGCTTATTGGCGACTGCAACTACATTTGCACAGTACAAACCCGAAGCGGGTTCAGTAACAACTGAAATCCAGTTTAATCCTTTTAATCAAAATGGACAAAACTTCTCGGTAGACGGACTTAAACTGCGGTATTTCTTTAATGAAAATAATGCGTTACGTGCGACTATCGGTTTTGGAGTTTATAACAACAAATTTACTCAAAAAGACGATAATTCTTCTTCTGAATATAAAACTCGTCAGGGTAATTTTAAACTGAATCTTGGTTATGAATATCATATCGATATCGCACCTCGTTTATCGGCTTATGTCGGATTGCAAACCGGTTTTAATATCAAAAATGCAAAAACAACCGGTAAATACGAAAGTAACGGTACAAAAAGTGAAGTAGAAATAAAAGGTGGTGCGCTGAGTGAAGATGATGTCGATGATCCATCTAATATAGATCCTTCGTCTTTAATGAATGCCGGTTTCGAATATAATTTAGGCGCTTTTGCCGGTATCGATTTTTACATGTATAAAGGTCTTTATTGCGGTGCTGAATTTGGTCTCGATATGAATACATTCTCTTCAAAGAAACCTTCTATCAAAGTAAAACAAGGTACTACGGTTAACGAAGAAAAACCCAATATCAAACGCAATACTTTGGATGTAGCTTTTAAAGCTATTCCTACGATTCGCTTAGGATGGAGATTCTAATCTGAAAATATTATAATAAAAAAATCCCGGTCGGAAACTCCGACCGGGATTTTTTTATTATAATATTTTCAGAGCGGATATTCATCAAAAGCGTATAAAACAGTAGATAAATAACGTTCTCCGGTATCGGGGAGAAGCGCAATGATATTTTTTCCCTTATTTTCTGGGCGTTTTGCCAGTTCTATCGCGGCATATACGGCGGCTCCTGAGGATATACCAACCAATAATCCTTCTTGTTGTGCCAATTCACGGCTGGTACGTATGGCGTCGTCATTTGTTACGCCGATTACTTCATCAACTACACTGTTATCGTAGATTTTGGGAATGAAACCCGCTCCGATTCCCTGTATTTTGTGAGGACCGGGTTTGCCTCCGGATAATACGGGTGAATCTGTGGGTTCTACTGCTATGATCTGTACCGTAGGTTTCAGTTCTTTTAATCGTTTCCCAACTCCCGTTACCGTACCTCCTGTTCCAACTCCAGCAACGAAAATATCAATTTTCCCGTCGGTATCCCGCCATATTTCTTCAGCGGTAGTACGTTTATGCATAGCCGGATTAGCCGGATTTTCGAATTGTTGCAGGATAATAGCTCCCGGAGTTTTCTGTTTCAATTCTTCTGCTTTGGCAATCGCACCTTTCATTCCTTCCGATCCTGGAGTAAGAACGATTTCCGCACCGAGTGCTTTAAGTAAATTTCTGCGTTCGATGCTCATGGTGTCGGGCATCGTGAGTATAAGTTTATACCCTTTCGAAGCAGAAACGAAAGCTAGCCCTACACCGGTATTGCCACTCGTCGGTTCGATAATCGTGCTACCCGGATGAAGATTTCCTTTAGCTTCGGCATCTTCGATCATAGCCAGAGCTACCCTGTCTTTTACGCTACCCGCTGGGTTGAAGTACTCTAATTTTCCGATTACCTGTGCAGGCAGTTGGTGTTTCCGGTTGAAGTTCGAGAATTCGAGTAATGGGGTATTCCCCACGAGATCGGTCAGTTTAGAAGCAATTTTAGCCATGATTTGATTGTTTTAAATGAGTTTATAATTAATAACAACAAAGATAATCTGCTGGTTTGCTAATTACAATCGCACCGATGTGGTATTTTATATACCATAAAAGGGGTATGTTTTGTGAACTTTTTAATTTGGTTCGGGAACTGGTGTTATTTTAGGGATTTTGGGAACTCCTGTTTCATCATGCCAGCGGTTAAGTAATGCTCGATGTTGATTGAGGATTTCCCGGTAACGTGATTCTATCGCTAAATTTTGCATTTCTCCACGATCTTTTCGCATATCGAACAGTTGTTCCCGATGGTTTCCTTTATCATAAACAACATATTTATAATCGGGGGTACGCACCATCCATCCTTTAGTGTCGGATTGGTTAAACAAGGTTTCTGTAACGATAAATTCATGTACTTCTTTGTTGGAATTGTTCTCGAGAATGCTTTTTAAACTTTTTCCCAAGCAGTAATCTGGTGTTGTAGCACCGGCGAATTCACAGAGGGTAGGTAGCAGATCGGTACCGTTATTTATGATTTGATGCATAATTTTTCCTGCATTACGATTTTCAGGTAATTTAACGATAAACGGTATATTTACGACTTCTTCATATAAAACAGATTTTTGATTCCAGTGATGGGCACCTACTCCGTCGCCATGATCTGAGGTAAAAATAATTAATGTATTTTGAGTAAGCCCCTGGGCATCGAGGCAGTTGAGTATTTTCCCTATTTCGGTGTCAACATTTTCTACCAGTCGATAGTAAGCATTACGATATCGCCTCCAATCATCTGGAGTGTAGCGTGCTACTGGATAACTTTTGTAGCTTTTATCTTGTTCACGGCGAATGACATCTGCGTCGTATGGTGCAATCGCAAAATTTACCGGCAGGTTGGGACAATCTGCTAAAGCCGGTTCCTCAATATGGGCAAAAGGTAGGCCTTGCTGGCGGGCATATTCGCAAATGTTGTGTGGGTTATCGAAAGCCGCTACGAGAAAAAAAGGTTTGGTATGTTTTTGTTTCAGATATTTATTGCATGATTCGGCAAGACCGTAATCGTTGTGATCGTGTATTTTTCTGAACCCGTATATCGAATCGGGGATACTCGGCTCGGGTATATGCCATTTTCCTGCATAAACGCAATCATAACCAGCTTCAGAAATGAGATTTCCAAGTGTTTTTCCTCGGTATTCAGAAGGAATAGATGATCCGTTTTTTAGTTGGTCGAGTTTGCCGGGAGTTACTCCTGTAAACATGGAAGCCCTCGAGGGGGTACTTAACGGACAGGAGCAATAAGCATTGATAAACCGGATTCCGTTATGTGTCAAACGGTCGATATTGGGTGTTTTTACATCGTCATTACCGGCGCAACTCAGAGCGTTTGCCGTATGTTGGTCGGTAAAGATATACACGATGTTAGGGCGTGGAGAAAGGGCAGATGCTGTTACTGCCATACTTAAGGCAGCTCCCTGAAAAAGTAATTTTTTCATACGATTTAGTAATAAAAGTTATGATAATTGAGTAATTTTATTTGTAGTACTTGAAAACCGGTATTTAAGAAATTAATTTATATCTAAAGACATAATGTAATCGTTCATGAAATATCCGTTTCCGATAGGAAAGTCTCCACTTCGGGCTATTTTAAAACCCATATGAAGATAAAAATCCAATGCTTTGTTGTATCGATTTACATTTAGTTCGAGAGTACAAGGAATACCATGACTAGCTGATCTGACATGTTCGAAAGCCTTTTCCATTAAAAAACGTCCTAATCCTGTTCCCTGAAAAGAAGGAAGAATATATATTTTTTGCAAATGAAAAAGATTTTCTTTTTCTCTTTCTACCGAAATATAACCACATGGCTCGTCTTCTTTGTAAGCGATGTAGTACTGATGCCCCAACGTTGTCATTTGTTCGTGTAAAGACGGTAACGAATACATCATATCGAACATGTAATCGAGTTGGTTGGGTGATAAAATATCTTTATAGGTTGGACCAAATACCCGACTTGCAAGATTCTGTATGAGAGGGGCATCCTCTAATCCGGCTTTACGGCAATCAAATTCCATATCGGTTTGTTTATTTTATCAGGTCAATAATTTCGTTCAGAGTGAGTAATTTTTGTTCACCGGTAGACATATTTTTGAGGTTGATTTTTCCCGCCTCTATTTCTGTTTCGCCAACAATACCTACATATCCGATTTTTTTTGCATCGGCATATCCCATTTGCTTTTTCATTTTTGCATTTTCGGGATAAATTTCGGCGCGGATACCGGCGGCTCGTAAGGCCGATATATGTTTCAGACATACGGCTTCTTCTTTTTCTCCGAAATTTACAAACATGATTTGTGTCGTTTGCAAAGAATCTTCGGGATAAAGATCGAGTTGGTTTAGTACATCGAATATACGGTCTGCTCCAAAAGAGATACCTACTCCTGAGACACCGGGCATACCGAATACTCCCGTAAGATTATCGTAACGTCCCCCTCCGGTAATACTTCCTATTTGTACATCGATAGCTTTTACTTCTACGATGGCACCCGTATAATAGTTGAGTCCGCGTGCAAGGGTGAGATCGATGACCAATTCCGACCGTAGGGGAGAAGTTTCGAGTTTATCAAGGATATATTCCAGTTCTTCGACTCCTTTCAATCCGGTTTCCGATAACGATAGTTCGTTACGTAAAACAGCAAGTTTTTCCCGATTACTTCCTTGTAACAGGATAATCGGTTGTAATTTTGCAATGGCACTGTCTGGTATTCCCTTTGATCTCAGTTCCTCATTGACATTTTCGAGTCCTATTTTATCGAGTTTATCGATCGCTACGGTAATATCTACTATTTTATCGTGTTCACCGATAATTTCCGCTATACCACTGAGTATTTTACGGTTATTTAGTTTAATAGAAACCCGTATCCCGAAACGGTGATATACTTCATCCATAAGTTGCAGTAGTTCTACCTCATTAAGCAATGAGTCTGAACCTACGACATCGGCATCGCACTGATAAAATTCACGATAACGTCCTTTTTGGGGTCTGTCGGCTCTCCATACAGGTTGTAACTGATAACGTTTGAAAGGGAAACTTATTTCGTTACGATGCATTACTACAAAACGGGCGAATGGTACGGTAAGATCATATCTCAGCCCTTTTTCGCAAAGCATGGCCGCCAGTTTGTTTGTATTGCCAGAGGTTATATCTTCAGGGGAAATGCCTGAAAGAAAATCTCCCGAATTCAATATTTTAAACAAGAGTTTATCTCCTTCTTCTCCGTATTTTCCCATTAGAGTGGAAAGGTTTTCCATGGCTGGAGTTTCGATCTGTTGAAATCCGAAAAGACGGAATACATTGCTGATCGTATTGAATATATAGTTGCGTTTAGCCATTTCTTCGGGAGAAAAGTCCCTCGTTCCTTTTGGTATTGCCGGTTTTGTTGCCATAATATTTTTATGAATTTGGGGTAGTTTTTTTCTGATCCGATGCCCCTTGTTACTCATCGTTTTTGACGGATGCAAATATACTATTTTTTTGTGATGTGAAGAATGGAATTAATATATAGAGTTAAATTTAAAAATATCGATATTTAAAATTAGTAAACTGTAATAACAAGTATCGTTTATTTTTGTATATTCGTTTTTCCATGGATAAAAATAGTAATTTTAAAAAACTGGTAACTATGAAACATTTTCCGGAATCCGAGCTTATTATAAATGATGATGGAAGTATTTTTCATTTACATTTACGACCCGAGCAACTGGCCGATAAAGTGATTCTTGTAGGAGATCCTTCCCGGGTTGATATGGTCGCTTCTTTTTTCGATACGCGGGAGTGCGATGTCTCTAATCGTGAGTTTCACACAATAACGGGTATGTATAAGGGAAAACGGCTTACGGTTGTTTCCCATGGGATAGGTACCGATAATATCGACATCGTAATAAACGAGTTGGATGCGTTGTCGAATATCGATTTCGAAACCCGGGATGAAAAAGCGGAATTCCGACAGTTGACACTGGTACGTATCGGAACTTCTGGCGGATTACAGCCTCATGTACCGGTGGGTACTTTCGTTATTTCTGAAAAATCGATAGGTTTCGATGGCGTTTTGAATTTTTATGCCGGACGTAACGAAGTTTGTGATCTTGATTTTGAAGCGGCTTTTCGTAGGCATGTCGGCTGGTCTCCACTATGGGCAGCCCCGTATGTAATCGATGCAGCGTCTGATTTGGTAGAAAGTATCGGACAGGGTGAAATGGTTAAGGGCGTGACGATTTCCGCTAATGGCTTTTATGGTCCCCAGGGACGTGAGCTTCGGGTGCCATTAGCCGATCCGGAATTAAATAAAAAAATAGAATCGTTTAAATATGCCGATGGTCATGTGATAACGAATTATGAGATGGAAAGTTCCGCTTTGGCTGGATTGGCAAAGCTTATGGGACATAAGGCAATGACAGTTTGCAGTATTATTGCTAATAGAGTAGCACATAACGCTAACAGTAATTATAAAAATTCGATATCTGATTTGATACAAGTCGTACTCGACCGTATCTGATGGGATGTCTGTTGGAAAAAGCCGGCTGGTCTACAAAGATCAGCCGGCTTTTGAATGTAATAATGAAGTTACCCGATTCGAAGAAATAATTATAATAAAGGATATAATCTATGATATTTTATTTACGGTATGCAGATTCTCTTTCTTAATCTCGTGTTTTTGAAGCTTAATGGGTGAGATTAGATGAAACCGTTAAAGAAAATATGTCCTTTATTTGTTTATTTTCTCTTAATCAGGCTTTTTTCACTTCTTTTTGTCAATTACAAAGATATTTAAAATTTTAAATAATCTATAAATATAAGTTCCTTTTTTGCTGTGATTTAATATATTAGAGCCTATATTTATAAAGTTGTGCCATTGTTTTTTGATATTCGTTCTCTAATTGTATGTAATTACTCAGGCTTTGATACCAAAGGGTGGTTTCGGTAAAATATTCGATCATCGATATCTGACCGGCTTTAAGGGCTTTATTTAAAAGATCGATCGTATGCTGAGAATTGAGAACCTGACGATACTCCTCAATGGATTTTTTCAGTGAGGCAGCCTGACTGTAGAGTTGGTCGAGAACGTTTTGATTAGATGCGGCAGCACTCGATATTTGTAGATCGCTATAAGCTGCTAAAGCTTTGGCTTGTTTTATTCGGTTCCGGTTTTCATAAAGAGGTATAGATACTCCGAATGAAATTCCGTTAAAATTCTCATCTAGAGATTTTTCACGTCGGTAACCGAGTTCGAATTTCGGAATCCATTGGGACTTGCTGAGTTTTAATTCTCTCAGAGCGATGTCTTTTTCCTGTAAAAGTGATTGCATCGACGGGTCGGCAGATAAGGCCTCCTGTTTCCACTCTTCTTTGTTTGTTGGTAAGGCAACCGGTATAAAAGTAGTATCGGTAATGATAACAGGAATATCGCCATTCAACATTTGGAGTTCTTTCAGTTTGGCAGTACGGGTGGTAAGTGTTTGTCTTATTTCCGTTTTTACATTTAGCAACTCCATTTCTATTTTATTCGTTTCTAAAATATTAGCATCACCTCTCTTTACTCTTTCTTGATAAAATTTTACCAATGAATATGCATTTTGTTGCCTTAATAGCTGTAATGCATGTTGTTTGTTTAAGGCGATAATGTCGATGCATAATTCTTTTGCATTTAAAAGAATTTGCTGGCGTGTCGTTTCGTATTGTCGGTCGTATAATACGGCTTTTTGTTTCGATAACCGGTTCCGGTGGGCATATAACGAAGGGAAATCGAACGATTGTTGTACGTTAAGTTCTTTACTCTTTCCCAATTGAGAGGGAGAGCCCCACAAATGATCATACGATACGGTAGGATCAGGTAAAGTATTTCCGATTTTTGCTTCGAGTTTTTTCGATTCGGTAAGTTTACCGTTAGCTTTCAATTCCCGATTGTTCTCAGATATGCTTCTCAGTATATGGTCGATTTGGGATTGTGCCGAAAGCTCTCCTATACTTAAACAAATGGATAAAAGGATGATATATAGTTTCATGCTTTTTTGTTTTTACGGTCTAAAAATAAATAAACGATCGGGATGATGAATGCGTTCAAAAATGTAGAACTTATTAATCCTCCCAAAATGACTTTTGCCATAGGGCTTTGTATTTCGTTTCCCGGAAGATCGCCTCCGATCGCTAACGGGATAAGGGCCAGTGCAGATGATAATGCAGTCATCAATATCGGGTTCAGTCGGTCGAGAGAACCCTGTAATATGGTTTCTTTTAGCGATAATCCTTCGCTTCGTAGTTGATTATAATGAGATACCAATAACATTCCGTTACGTGTGGCGATGCCGAATAGCGAAATGAATCCGATAATGGCCGGTATGCTTATTTCTCCTGTCGTAAATCGCAGGATAAATACTCCACCGATAAGGGCTAATGGTAGATTTAGCAGGATAATTCCCGACTCGAGACCGTTTCTAAATTCGTTGTAGAGCAACAAGAAAATAACCAGAATTGAAATGGCTGATGCTAGTAATAATGTTTTAGAAGCAGCTTCTTCACTTTCAAATTGTCCGCCATATTCGATATGATAACCTTCGGGTAACGTTATATTGGTGTTGATTTCTTTTTGAATATCGGTAACGACGCTACGCAAATCTCGTTCGGCTACATTAGCAGAAATTACGATCTTACGTTTTACGTTTTCCCGGTTAATCGTATTCGGTCCTGAAGACGAAATGATATCAGCCACATATGAAAGTGGAATTTTAGATCCGTTTGCGTCGATCATCAGGTCTTCGATCTTTTCGGTATTGTCCCGTAGGTCATCTCTGACTTTTACTGTAAGATCGAATGTTTTCCCGGCTTCGTAAACCTGAGAAACAACTTCTCCGGCAAGGGCTACGTCAATAAATTCTGAAAATTCGGGTAATGTTATACCATATTTTGCAAGCATATCCCTTTTCGGTTTTATTTTTAACTGAGGTCTTTCGATCTGTTGTTCTACATTTAAGTCAACGACACCTTCTACTCCCGAGATAGATGTTTTTATCTCATTTCCTAAAGAAAACATCTTATTTAAATCGTCACCGAATAGTTTAATGGCAATTTTTGCCTGCGAACCCGACAGCATGGCATCGATTCGGTGGGAGATGGGTTGCCCTATTTCAATGTTTACTCCCGATAAAGAATTTAATTTATTTCGGATTTCGGCGACTAATTCGTCGTGTGAGCGGTTTTTCAGTTCATATGGCGCTTCGATCTCAGAAACGTTTACCCCCAATGCATGTTCGTCGAGTTCGGCACGACCTGTTTTACGAGCTACGGTTTTTATTTCCGGAACAGAAAGCAGCAACTCTTCCGCCCTTTGACCGATTCGGTCCGACTCTTCTAAGGAAATACCCGGTAGTGTGCTGACATTAATGGTGAATGAACCCTCGTTGAATGGAGGTAAAAAGCTACGCCCCAAAGTGAAAAATACAATAATTGCGGCAATCAAAAGCCCTCCAGTGGAGCCTAAAACAACTTTTTTGTGTCCCAAGGCCCATATTAATGCTTTTTTATATATTTCTTTGAGTTTTCGGGCAAACCAAGGCTCGCGGCTTAACTTCTTGTTTGTTTTTCCCGAGCCGAGCAAGTAACTGCATAACACAGGGGTTAGAGTTAGAGCAACTATGGTAGAGGCCAGTAAGGCAATGATAAAAGCAATTCCGAGAGGCATTAGCATACGCCCTTCCATTCCTGTGAGAAAAAACAGCGGGACAAAACTCACGATGATAATGAGAGTTGAGTTCAAAATGGGCATACGTACTTCTTTCGAAGCTTCGAAAATGACTTCGATCGGTTTTTTGCGCTCGTTTTCAGGTAATTTTTGGTTCTCACGTAATCGTTTATATACATTTTCCACATCGACAATAGCATCATCGACCAGTGATCCTATTGCAATTGCCATACCCCCGAGACTCATGGTATTTATGGTGAGCCCCATAAAATGAAGAGTAAGAATAGATACTAATAATGAAAGAGGCAATGCAACCAGAGAAATAACCGTTGTTCTCAAGTTCATAAGAAAAAGGAACAGTACGATAATTACGAAAAACGATCCTTCGAAAAGAGATTTCTGTATATTATCGATAGAGTTGTAGATAAATCGGGATTGTCTGAATATATCAGTGGATATATGAATATCTGATGGTAATGACTGTTGTAAATCCTTGACCGATTTGTCCAGGTTTTCAGTCAATTCTAAAGTACTGGTATTAGGTTGTTTCGTAACGGTAACGAGAACGGCAGGTTTCCCTTTTTCTGAAGCGACACCGAGTTTGGGAGCCTTGTTCCCGATTTTTATGGTTGCTATATCTTCCAGTGTAACAGGTACATTCCCGATACGTTTTACAACAGCTTTCGATAATTCTTCTGCTTTATCAGTAGATAATAACCCTCTAACGATATATTCATTCCCGAATTCGTATAAAATGCCTCCATTCGCATTCTGATTCATTTTGCGGGCCACACTCATAACTTCATTCAACCCTATTCCATAATGTTTCATACGGGCAGGGTCGAGTAATATTTGGTATTCTTTTATCTCTCCGCCAATTACAGTTACTTGCGCTACGCCTCCTGTTGATAATAACCGAGGACGTATGGTCCAGTCGGCTATCGTGCGAAGCTGTTGTAATGAGGTCGAATCGGAAGTAATTCCCAATATCATAACTTCACCTAATATAGATGATTGTGGACCCATAGTCGGGGTACCTACATTATCGGGTAGTTGCTCTCCGAGTGTCGCCAGTTTTTCAGCGGTTATTTGGCGGGCGCGGTAAATATCGGTTCCCCAGTCGAATTCTACCCATACAACCGAAAAGCCGGTAGTTGAAGAGGATCTTACACGACGTACATCTGTAGCTCCATTTACAGCTGTTTCTATGGGAAAAGTAACCAGTCGTTCAACTTCTTCCGGGGCCATTCCCGGGGCTTCAGTCATTACAACGACAGTGGGAGCATTCAGGTCGGGAAATACATCGACCTCCATTTTAGCGGCAGTGTATGTCCCGGTTATAAGTAAGATGATAGACGCGATAAGTACTAACAGCCGATTACTTAGCGAATATCGTATTATTTTATTAAGCATAGTGTTTTCTGTTTAATGACATTAATGATTATGAGAATGTCCTTCGGGTATTACATTCGAGTTCGATGCCAGTTTAACTTGGTAAGCACCTTGGGTTACTACCCGGTCGCCCGGCTTCAACCCTGAAAGAATTTCTATTTCTTTTCCGTTGTTATTCCCGGTTTTTACCTCTTGTTTTTTGTACCCTTCTTCATCTAGTTGAATATAAACAAAATTTACTCCCTGTTCTTCGGTAAGAGCAGTGACCGGTACAATGATCGAGTTTTTACGAGGGGAGGACAAGAGGTAAATTTCAACGTAGGAACCGGCAATAATGTTCCCTTTATTATCGAATTCGAATATGATGGGAACATAAAAGGAGTTTTCTCCCGATGTTTTTCCATAAGAAACCAGTCGTCCGTTCAGATTCTTTAATTCATATACTTTTGCGTCGTAAGGAGTTTTAAAATTGGCAGATGTGATAGTAGGCAGAGAACTGTAATGCCGTTCGCTTACATCGGCACGAAGCATTAGTCGGCGATTTTGCGATACACTTAATAAAGGAGTTCCTACCGATACGAAGTCACCTTCATTTACAAGCCGGTTTTTAATATATCCTGAAATAGGTGAAGCTACGATGGTACCGTTACCGTCATGTCTGTTGGATGTCGCCTCCCAATTTAACCGGGCGGTTTCATAGTTTTGCCGTATTTGGTTAAACTCTTTTTCAGAAATGATTTTTTCTTTTACAAGAGATTGGGCACGATTGTAATCTTTTAGTGCCGTCTCATAATTTATTTTTAATTTAGAAACCGGATCTCCATCCATTAGGTTTTTTGAAGAAATAGTAAGTAAAGGGTTCCCGGCCTTTATAGACGCTCCCTCACTAACAGAAGTCTTCCCGAATGAAACTACACCCGGCACTGTTGCGACAATCGTAGATTCGTCTCCTTGTGCAGCAAGTATCTGTCCGTTGGTTTTTATTACCTGAACAAAATCTTTCGGTATAACTTCTTCTACGGTTACACCTGCTGCATAGGCTTTTTCTTTAGTGAGTATTATTTCATCAGAATGTTCGTTTTTTTCATTTTCATGCTCATGTTCATGGCTTTCCTGGTCTTTCTCATGTTCGTGTAGTTCCGATTCATTTGCGTGTTCATGATCTTTGTGAGAGTTTTCTCCGTTACACCCGGAGAGAATATATGCACATAAAGTACATAAGAAAAATATTTTTTTCATTGCATAATATTTTGTCGGTGAAGATAAATAGATTGAAAAGAGTTTACGTGTCATTATAAGATAGACATGTAAATTTCATTATCGATTATAGTATAGATAATGTATTTATGCAATGCTAAAAGGTGGAGCACGCAGTCCCGAATGCCTAATAAGATGTTCGGGATGAAGCCTTTCCCGATATATTGACCATATTACGGTTCCGGGTAAAATTTTGCTAGTAAATAGAGACGAAATAAATTGTGGAAGTTCGCACACTGCGAATGATAAGAGTAATAAATTTATATGAATCTGGCGTTCAGGAGCCCGGTCGGCTTGGTGAAAACGGGCGATACAATTATTTTCACAAGGAGTTCCTGCATCTTGTGATTGCGGAATATGACCGTTAAGATGAATACATAAAAAACCGTTCTCATGATGATGATGAGGTACGACCGACAACGTCAACATGATGAAAGCAGCAATAAATAAGCAAGCTATCGGGATACGCTTTTTATTCATATTCTTTTAATTACCGACAAAGATAGTTACAAAAATGTACTCCCGGGAAGAAAATACTGTTGATTTGTTATTTTTAACAAAATGGATGGGTGTCTGCTTTTTTTTTGATCTTTTTGTAATAAGAAAAAGGTAATTGGTATCGTAAATGTCAGAATGTTGAGATGTTTTAATATTGTAATTCGTTATAAGTATGATAAGTAGTGAATTGTCTCGGAGTATATACTTTTTTTATATTTTTCATCGCTTAAAAAATCGATTTACATATATAGGCCGGGAGCATTAATTTTTTAAGTTTAAAACGGTAAAAAACCGATGGCGAGGCCTTGTAAAAAAAACTGATTATTTTTTTATCTGAAAATAATATACTAAATTTGGCCCACAAAAGATATTTGATTATTGTGCTTATTAGGGTAACCTTGATAAATATTATATGAAAAGCGCAATGAAACGGACCTTTTACCGTTTATTAGATGATTAAGGTAGAAAAGATTGACTGTATAGATAATACGTCGTTTGCAACCTTCTGAGAATAATTAGCGAAAAAGTGATCTTGAATATCTTGGAATTTAGTAGAAATATCAATAATTAATCTAACAATAAAAAAACGAAAACTCTTTAAATATAAAGAGCCGTCATATAATAGAAATTAACAATATTATCAAACAAATTTATTTAACAGTCAACCACTTAGAATTTTTTTTATTATGGAAACAAAAACAAAAGCACAAAAGAAAAAAACATTTCGTGGCATTGAGTCTGCATTCCTCGTGATCGTAGGATGTTTTATCGTTGCTGTTTGTATCTTTAAATTCGTTTTAGGAAATCCCGCAAACTTCATGGACGGAGATCCTTCCGGTCATCCTCTGCCTGGAAACATGTTAGGTACTATATATAAAGGGGGTGTTATCGTGCCCATTCTGCAAACATTATTCCTTACAGTTATTGTATTAAGTGTTGAACGTGCATTCGCAATCTCTAAGGCAAGAGGTAAAGGTAAACTGACAAAATTCGTTCAGAATATCAAAGTTGCTCTTAACGAAGGCGATATCGCTAAAGCACAGGAACTTTGTGACAAACAAGGCGGTTCTGTAGCCAGTGTTGTTACTTCGGTGCTTGCAAAATATGCCGAAATGGAGAAAAATGATTCTTTATCTAAAGAACAAAAACTGGCCAGTATCCAGAAAGAGGTTGAAGAAGCTACGGCTCTCGAATTACCTACTCTCGAAATGAACCTGGCAGTTGTCGCTACAATGACTACTTTAGGTACTTTGGTCGGACTGCTCGGTACTGTGTTGGGTATGATCAAATCATTTGCCGCTCTGGGTGCAGGTGGTGCCGTTGACTCGGTAGCGTTGTCGACCGGTATTTCTGAAGCACTTGTAAATACGGCGTTCGGTATCGCAACGGGTGCATTAGCTGTTATTTCGTACAACTTCTTTACCAGCAAAATCGATAAAATTACTTATGCTATCGATGAAGTTGGCTTTACCATTGTACAAACTTACGCTGCTACGCATAAATAATTAAAAGAGGAATTAGATTATGCCAAAAGTAAAAGTAAAAAGGAAGAGTACGCTCATCGATATGACCGCGATGAGTGACGTGACCGTGCTTTTGCTTACCTTTTTTATGTTGACTTCAACATTCATTCAGAAAGAACCTGTACAAGTATCGACCCCGTCGTCTGTTTCGGAAATTAAAATACCCGAAACGAATATATTACAGATTTTGGTCGATCCCAGCGGAAAGATTTTTATGAGTCTCGACAAGCAGGACGATCGGGTAGCGGTTTTGGAAGAGGTAGGCAAACAGTACAATGTCGAATTTACTCCTCAAGAGATACAAAATTTTAAACTCATGAATTCGTTCGGGGTACCCATTAAACAAATGAAATCATTTTTGGATCTGCCTACCGATAAGCAGGATATGATCCTCAAAGATTACGGTATACCCATCGATACGACGAGCAATCCCAGTAATGAGTTTAAGGCTTGGGTAAAAGCTGCCCGGGCACAGAATAGAGATTTGAGAATAGCTATTAAAGCGGACCAAGCGACACCTTATCCTAAGATTAAGAATGTTATGTCTTCTTTACAGGATCTTCGTGAAAACCGTTATAATCTGATTACATCGCTTAAAACGATATCAGAAGATAAATAAAAAATATCAGTATGGCAGAAATAGAACAAAAAGACTCGGGGAAAAAGAAGGGTAAGCAGAAAAAAATGAGTATCCGGGTAGACTTTACTCCCATGGTCGATATGAATATGCTTTTGATTACGTTCTTTATGCTGTGTACATCGTTGAGCAAGCCCCAGACAATGGAGATAAGCATGCCTTCGAATGACAAGAAGATTACAGAGGCTGAACAGAATAAAGTGGCCGCATCTCGTGCGATTACGTTGATTTTGGGTGATAAGGATCTGGTATATTATTATACCGGTGAACCGAATTATGAAGATTATACCAGTCTGAAACAAACAACGTATAATGCCGATGGGCTAAGGGCGATGCTTCTTAATCGAAATAAAGAGGTAGTCGAAAAGATGAAAGTATTGAAACAGAAAAAACTCGATAAGCAGATTTCGGAAGAAGAATATGAAAAGGAAGCTTCTGAAATCAGGGATTCCAAGACAGCCCCGATTGTAATGATCAAAGCCTCGGACGAATCTACATATAAAAATCTTATCGATGCTCTTGACGAGATGCATATTGCCAATATTAGCAAATATGCGATTGTAGATATGGCAGAAGGAGATAAGTTTCTGTTGAAGAACTACGAACAAAAAGGTGGTTTAACAGAACAGATCGACCGGACTAAGAAATAAACAAAAACTAATCGAATACTAAAAAACAGAAGAAAATGGCTAAAATAAATTTAACTTCTCAGGAATGGATCGATATGGTTTTTGAGGGCCGTAATCAGGCCTATGGTGCTTATGAAATGCGCAAGGATACTCCGAAACGTCACAATATTGCAATGGTGATCGTGATTATCGTAGCTATCTTTGCATTTACAATGCCCGCTTTAATCCGTTTCGTGACTCCCGAAAAAACACAGGAGGTTATGACCGAAGTTACGACTTTAACGAAACTTCCCGAAGCTGAGGTAAAGAAGAATGAGGAAGTAAAACCTATACAGGAAGTTGCGCCTCCTCCTCCTTTGAAAAGCTCTATTAAATTTACACCTCCTGTCATTAAAAAAGACGAAGAGATAAAGCCTGAAGATGAAATTAAGTCTCAGGACGAATTGCAGAAAAACGATAAAGTAACCATTTCTATCGCCGACGTTAAAGGTAATGACGAAATTAACGGTAAGGATATTGCCGATTTTAAAGAAGCAATTGCTCCCGAAGTTAAAAAAGAAGAGGTACAGAAACCGTATACTGCAGTAGAACAGATGCCTCAGTTCCCCGGTGGTGAAGCCGAGTTGATGGCATATATTCAGAAAAACCTGAAATATCCCGTAATTGCAGCCGAGAATGGTATACAAGGACGTGTCGTAGTACGTTTCGTTGTTGCCAAATCGGGTGAAATACAGGATGTGACGGTAATCCGAGGTATCGATGCTTCTTGTGATAAAGAAGCCGTAAGGGTAATCAAATCGATGCCCCGCTGGATCCCCGGTAAACAAAACGGAAATACGGTTCCGGTATATTTTACCGTTCCGGTTCTGTTTAAACTTATGTAATCTTGGTTTGTTATATAACAAGATGAAATAACATTATACTCCGCAATCTGATATCTTAGGATAGACAGGTTGCGGGTATTTTAAATTAAATACCTTTCTTATTATGGAGACAAATAACGAGCCTCAGGGAAATAAACAACGTAAGTGGAATGCCGGGTATATTTTCGGTATATTCATGGTTCTCATATATTTGGGAATGGCATATTTACTAGTATTCACCCCTTTATTTGAGCGAAATTTCGCCCCTGTTATCCGTTATGGTTTCGGAGGGGTATTTGTAATTTACGGCATTTACCGTGCTTATCGCCTGGTTAAGGCTAATCGTGTAAATTAAAAGGAGATTAAGCTATGAAAAATATATTTAAATCAATAGCCGTAATATTGTTTATAATGTCGGTTTCTTATAGTTTTACATCCTGTGGGCCTGCTCAGAAAAAAGAAGCGAGTGATACACCTACTTCAGGCGTAATAAAAATTAGTGCTGACGAATCTTTCGAACCCATTATTCAGCAAGAAATCGATGTGTTCGAATCGTTATATCCTAAAGCGGGGATTGTTCCTGAATATGTAAGTGAAGTGGATGCGATTACATTATTGATTCGCGATAGCGTACGGTTGGCTGTTACTACCCGGGTATTGACCCAACAGGAAGAAGAAACTTTACATGCAAAAAAATTATATCCGAAGACAGAAAAGATTGCTATTGACGGAATCGCTCTTATTGTGAATAAAGAAAATACCGATACTTTGATTACGGTAAATGATATTGAAAAAATTCTTACAGGTAAGATTACCCAGTGGAAACAATTGTATCCCAAATCGAAATTGGGCGAAATACAGATGGTTTTTGATAATGCCAATTCAAGTACGATACGTTATGCTATCGATTCTATTTGCAAGGGACAAAAATTATCTGATAAATTAAGAGCTCAAAAAAATAATAACGATGTGATCGATTATGTTGCTCAAGTTCCGAATGCGATTGGTGTAATTGGTGCGAGCTGGATCGGTAATAGAAGCGATACGACTCGGTTGTCTTTTTCTGAAAGAATAAATGTAATGGCGGTGAGTAGTGACGATTTTGCTAATAATGCGAATAGTTATAAACCGTATCAGGCGTATCTTGCTATGGGATTATATCCTTTTACACGAAATGTTTATATAATTTCAACAGATCCCAAAACCGGATTGCCTTCAGGATTTACTAAATTTGTTAGTACCGACAGGGGACAGAAAATTATTCTGAAGAGCGGGATGGTACCGGCTACCCAGGTAATCCGTATTGTTAATGTACGAGACAATTTATAATAACTAAAATCTTATATGTATGAGACTTAAATTTCTGTTACTTTCATCGCTCATTTTCATCGGAGGGATGGCTGCTACGGCCCTTGGGGCGAGTTATACCGACGGTATAGAATATTTTAAGGCCGGTCAGCCCGAACGTGCCAAGATTATACTCGAACGCACATTTAATGACCCTGCGACAAATAAAGCCGAAGCTTGTTATTATCTGGGTGAAGTTTATTCGAAAATGAATAAGAATGACTCCGCTTCTTATTATTATAAAATGGGGTTGGCTGCAGATCCTACCTATGTATTCAATAAGATCGGTGAGGCTAAATTGCTGATGAAAAGCAATCTTAAAGAAGCAGAATCGATGATAAAAGATGCACTGAAGGAAAAAATGTCGAAAAAAAATCCGGCAGTTTATTTGGCTGTTGCACAAGCTTATTATCAGAATCTGATTCCGGAGTACCAAAAATATCTTGATAAAGCGTTGGATTATGATAAGAAATTCGCTGAAACGTATATGTTCGAAGGGGATATTTTGGTAGACAGACAGCAATATGGTGATGCTGCGGGATATTATGAAATGGCTATAAATTTCGATCCTAACTGTGTGCCTGCTTATGTGAAGTATTCAAATATATATTTCCCTATCAATGCCCAGTCAGCTATTCAGAAACTTGAAACTTTACTTCAATTGGCGCCTAATTCGGCTTTAGCTCAGCGGGAAATGGCAGAGGCATATTATAAAAACGGCCAGTATGGAAAAGCTGTAGATGCTTATGGATTGTATATGTCGAATCCTAATCATTTCGACTCGGACCAGGCACGTTATGGAGCTTTACTGTTTTTCGATAAAAAATACGAAGAATCTCTTGATTTAATAAATAAAGTTCTCGAAAGTGATCCTGATAATTTCGTAGCAAAGCGTTTGGCTATGTATGATAATTACGAATTGAAGAGATATGCAGATGGTGTTGCTGCTGCTGAAAAGTTCATGAGCTCTCCTAATAATCCCCAATTTAATAGTCGCGATTATTTGACTTACGGATATTTGTTGATTAAAAACGATCAGCCCGATAAAGCTGTTTCGGTATTTGAGAAAGCAATTGCGATAGAGCCTACTAATCTCGATTTATATAAAGAATTGAGCGATGCATATCGTAGTGCAGGTGATTATGTGAAAAGTGCAGATGCATATAATGAATACATGAAGCTCGATTCTGCTAATGTTCGTGTTCAGGACTATTTTATTTTAGGTGGTGCTTATTATCAGGCAGCTGCGACGGCTGCTGATTCTACCGATGTAGAAAAGGCCGAAAAAACACGTCTTTATCTTGCTGCAGATAGTTTGTTTAAAATTGTAATAGAAAGAGCTCCCGAAGATTACCGTGGACATTTATGGAGGGCAAGAGCTAATGCCGGTCTCGATCCTGAAACGACCATGGGTACGGCAAAGCCATATTACGAAGCGGCTATGGCGATTCTTGAAAAAGATAATAATAATCCTAGAGCATTGGTAGAATGCTATAAATATCTCGGTTATTATAATTACTTGAAAGAGCATGAAAATAATGTAAAAGGCTTCCCTCAGACTCGCTTCTATTGGGAAAAAGTATTGACTGTAGATCCGGAAGCAGCCGATATAAAGGGGGCTTTAGAACAATTGCCTAAGTAAATTATAGTATTAATATATATGAAGCCTGCTTGACATTTCGTCATGCAGGCTTTTTATTTCTATTAAATAATAAGATAGTGAAATAATGCGTTATTTATCGTTTTTTATCACATTATAGGGAAATGCTAAATCTTAGTATAAAACGGTCTTAAACAGGCTGAAAAAGCCCCGGATACTATACTACTGGTATCCGGGGCTTTCAAGATTTTACGGTTGTAAAGTAATCTCGGTCTTACTTTATTTCAATTTCTTCTTTCAGATCGATCTCTTCATTATTTTTATCGTAAAATTTATATTCGAGAAATGCGAGAGACTGATCAGGCACTAATTTGAAACCGAAAGTGTATTTACACTTCCATTGCCATTTAAGGGAATAAAAACCCTTATTTATAAATGCTGCGATAAAAGGGTGCACGTGTAACCGGAAATTTCTGATTTTCAGTTTGTTTACCATATATGCTATTTTGTCTTCAAGGCGGTCGGTAAAAAGAAGAGAAGGAGGAATAGTACCTTTACCGAAGCAGGTAGGACAGTTTTCGGTTGTAGTGATATCAAGTGCCGGCCGCACACGTTGCCGGGTTATTTGCATCAGACCGAATTTACTTAAAGGCAATATGTTATGTTTTGCCCTGTCTGCCGCCATCAATTCGCGCATATGGTCATAAAGCTTTTGCCTGTTTTCTGCTTCCTGCATATCGATAAAGTCGATAACGATAATGCCACCCATATCACGTAAACGCAATTGGCGGGCGATTTCTTCTGCAGCATGCATATTTACATCGAGAGCGTTGCTCTCTTGATCATTAGTCGCTTTGGATCGGTTTCCGCTATTTACATCGATTACATGCAAAGCTTCTGTATGTTCTATGATCAGGTATGCACCGCTTTTAAACGATACGGTTTTACCGAACGATGACTTTATTTGTTTTGTAATCGAGAAATTATCAAATATGGGTAATTCCCCTTTGTATAGCTTTACGATGTCTTTCCGTTCGGGAGCGATCAGGCTTACATAATTGTATATTTGCTGATAGACTAATTCGTCATTTACGTGGATACTTTCAAATGATGTGTTGAATATATCCCGTAGTACTCCGACCGTGCGTCCCGTTTCTTCGAATATGAGCGATGGTGTTTTGGCTTTTTGGAGTTTGACGAGTGAATCTTCCCAGCATTTTACCAATGTTTTTAATTCATTATCTAATTCAGCGACTCGTTTGTTTTCGGCAACTGTACGTACGATTACCCCAAAGTTTTTAGGCTTTATGCTTTGGATCAGTTGCTTGAGTCGCGCTTTTTCTTCGTTTGATTTTATTTTTTGAGACACCGATACTTTGTCGGCAAAAGGAATAAGCACGAGAAAACGCCCTGCAAAAGATATTTCGGCAGTTAATCGGGGACCTTTAGATGATATAGGTTCTTTGGCAATCTGCACCAGAACTTCTTGGCCTACTTTAAGTACATCTCCTATCGTACCTTCCTTATCGATATCGGGTAGCATATTGAATTTGCTGATCGATAACAATTTTTTCCGGTCAGACAGGGATTGTTTGATAAATTTGGCACAGGAATTAAATTGAGCCCCTAAATCGAGATAATGAAGAAATGCATCCTTTTCATAACCTACATCAACAAATGCAGCATTTAGTCCTGGCATGAGTTTCTTAACCTTTCCCAAATAAATATCGCCGACCGAGAACGATATATTACGAGCTTCTTTTTGTAATTCTACTAAACGTTTGTTTTCGAGAATTGCAATAGAAACCTCTTTGGATTGGACGTCAACTACAAGTTCACTGGACACGATTATTTTATTTTTAGGTTACAAAAATAAAGATTAAAATTTATGACTTTTATAAGTAGAAACATTTCTTATAAAAGCACAAAGAACAAACTTAGAAAAATAACTCTTTAATAAGTTTGTTCTTTTGTTTCTCCTGTAAATATTTTAGAGAATACAGACTATTTTATTTTTTCTTCTTGTGTCTGTTCTTTCTCAGTCTTTTTTTGCGTTTGTGAGTGGACATTTTATGCCCTTTTCTTTTTTTTCCGCTTGGCATGATTTTATGCTTTTTAAATTAATAATACTTTGTAACTATAATTTATTTCACGTTGCTCATAAATGTCTTTGCCGGTTTAAATGCCGGAATGTTGTGCTCGGGAATAATTATGGTTGTGTTCTTTGAAATGTTTCTGGCTGTTTTCTGAGCTCTTTTCTTAACGATAAAGCTACCGAATCCTCTTAAATAAACGTTGTCTCCATCACTCAGTGATTTTTTAACAGTTTCCATGAATTGTTCAACTGTTGCAAGAACGATGGCTTTTTCAATACCCGTGTTTTTTGAAATCTCGTTCACAATGTCTGCCTTAGTCATCTTTTTACAATTTTATTATGATTATATTATTTATGTTTTAATTTTTTGGCTTGCAAATATATAGCTTTTTCCGGTACTAAAAAAATGAAATGATATATTTTTATGAAAACTGTATAGTTCTCAGCCGAAAAGCACTTGCAAATATCGTAATTATTTTTGAAACAGCCTTCTTTGGGATGAATATTAATGTATTTTTTTTAGACAGGTAAAGCGTACCATATTTTATAACATAAATTGCCGAATATTCAGTAAAAAAATAATGTGTTTTGTTTTATTCTTTTTATCTTTAAACCGCTAAAATTGTATAAACTTCGATGGAAATTTTTATTATCGTTTTTCTTATTCTTTTAAACGGGGTATTATCGATGTCTGAGATTGCTTTGGTTTCTGCGCGAAAATCGAGACTCGAAACAGATGCTAAAAAAGGTAGTAAAGCGGCTCGTACGGCTTTACGTTTGGCCGAAGACCCCGATAAGTTCCTTTCAACCATACAAATTGGTATTACTCTTATCGGTATTCTTACCGGTCTTTATTCAGGTGAATCTTTTGCCGGAAATTTCGGCGTTTTTCTCGAACGCTTTATTCCTGCGGCTTATTCTGTTGCAGTGGCAAAGATCATAATTGTAACGGTAGTAACGTACCTTACTTTAATTATCGGTGAGTTGGTACCTAAACGTATCGGCATGGCTGCAGCTGAGAGAGTGTCCCGCTTAGTGGCTCCGGCTATGAATTTTTTATCGAAGATTGCTTCTCCTTTTGTATGGTTACTTTCGAAAAGTACGGCAGCAATGCTTAAATTACTCGGGCTTAATGATCGAAATGATAATAAAGTAACCGAAGACGAGATAAAAGCCATTATAAGAGAAGGTACTGAGGACGGTGAAGTTCAGGAAGTAGAACAAGATATTGTCGAACGGGTTTTTAACTTGGGAGACCGTAATGTGGGGTCTATTATGACGCACAGAAATGATTTGGTATGGCTCGATATCAGTTGGCCGCCCGAAGAAATTAACCGGGTGATATTGGCTAACTTGTTTCATGTTTACCCGGTATGTGAAGGCCGTATCGATAATATTCTCGGGGTGGTTACTTTGAGAGATTTGATTGATAAGGTGGATAAAGCAGATTTCGATCTGAGTATATTATTGAAAACACCCAATTATATGCCCGAAACCCTTAGCGTTTATAACGGTCTTGAAAGGATGAAGCAAGAACGGCTAAAATATGCGTTGGTTACCGATGAATTCGGTAGTATACAGGGGATTGTAACTTCGAGTGATATTATGGAGGCTCTTATCGGAGTACTTCCCGATCCGGGAGAAGAATTGGATATTGTTGTGAGAAGCGATGGTTCTTGCCTGGTAGACGGGCAATGCTCGTTTTATGATTTTTTGGCATATTTCGATATGGAAGAACTTTATCCTGATTATAATTACAATACGTTAAGTGGATTGATTCTCGGGATTTTACAACACATACCGGCTACGGGTGAACAACTCGAATGGATGAATTTTAAACTTGAGATCGTCGATATGGACGGGGCGCGAATCGATAAGGTTTTGGTTAAGAAAGATGATCTGAAATAAAAAATAATCGCCGCAAAAAAAGCTTATCGACCATTTCTGCGGCGATTATCCCAACAAAACATTTTCAATCTACAAGAAGCATTTCTTTTGCTACTTTTTTGGCTGTTTCGTCTCCTAACGCCTGTTTTATAATTGCCAAAGCAAACTCGGGAGCCACACCCGGTCCCTTACCGGTGGTGATATTTCCCGATATTTCTACCGGATTACCGGTACAGTCTCCATTTTGTAAATGAGATTCGAAGCCGGGATAACAGGTTGCTTTACGTCCGTTGAGTAATCCCATATCTCCTAAAATCGAGGGAGCAGCGCAAATAGCCGCTATTTTTCCATTATTTTTATAATGCTCTTTTAAGAGAGTTTTCAACAGTTTGAATTCACCTAAATGTTTGGTCCCTGGCATACCACCGGGTAAAATCAACCAATCGATATCGGTAATGCGATTCGGTTCAAAAAGCATATCGGCAAGCACGGTAATGTTGTGAGCTCCTTTTACTTCTTTTTGAGATGTAATAGAGACGGTTTTTATCGCCATTCCGGCACGACGTAACATGTCGATTATGGTCAGTGCTTCTATTTCTTCAAAGCCTTCGGCCAGAAATAAGTAAGATGTTTTCATAGAAATATTTATTAAATGAATACCTATTTATATTATCGTATTAAAGTAATATTAAAGATTACAGGTTTGTGCCTGTTAACAAATATACTGGTTTTACCTTAAAAGAAAAAGAGTGTTGGTCGGAACTTAATGCTTGCTAACACTCTTTTTTATAAATTAGTGAGCCGGTTTTATTGTAGATTTTCAACGGTTTAACAAAACCGTTTGAGGAATAAATATTTAGCGGAGTATTTGAGGAATTTTAGTAAAGATTTAGCTACCGTGCGAATTTTAGTGATTTACGGTGCTATGCTGTCACATAATTCTTTCAGAACACAAAAATATAACATATATTGGAATGTACAAATATCGATGAATGTATTTTATTATAAATCATTTATTATCAATTGTATATGTCTTTGAAATTCATATTTATTTTCCTTCTAATAAACTCAATATCCCTAATGCGATTCCGGCAGATATTTCGGAAGCTACCTCGCAATTCTTTTCAAAATTTTCCATACCTTTATGTGTAGAAGTATCCGTGATTGTCCTGACGCTTAAAAATGGAATTCTATTTACATGACAAACATGAGCGATACTTGTTGTCTCCATATCAACCGAAAGTGGAGCATACTTTTGATTGATTTTATCCCTATTCTCATCATCAATAAATTGTTCTCCGGTAGCCATCGTACCGAATAAAACCGGATACATTGCAGTTGAGCTGTATTCACGAGCAATGGCGAGCAAAGCTGGATCTGCAAAAAAATAATTGCTTTCCAGCCAAGGATGATATTCTGTCAGAATATCATCGGATACATCGTGGTAAACCATCCGTTCGGATATGATAGTATCGAATAACTGAATGTTTGAATCAATTCCTCCAGCAACTCCGGCATTGATGATGGCATCTACATGGAAAAAATCAATCAGCAATTGAGATGCAATTGCTGCATTTACTTTACAAACACCACTATACACCATGATAGCATCGATTTTCCCAATTCGGCCGATATGAAATTCCAACATTGCTTTTTTTATGGTCTGGTGCGGATGGATGCTATTTAAAAATGGCATTAATTCAGTATCACTGGCGCATAATATTCCTATTTTTTCTTTCATGTCATTAGTTGGGTTATAAATATATATATTTTTCCATGCCTTCTGACTATATGCAAAGTTACATAAAAACACTGTTGATCACGAATGAAGAACTTCATTTTTTTAGATTTTCAATGTTCTGATATAAACGTATGAAAAATAGATATTTAGCAGATTATTTGAGAAGCAGAGATAACGATTTAGCAACCGTGCGATTTTAGTACTATGCTGTAAAAAACTATCTTTATATCCGAAGAGAGTTTTTTAGAAGGAATGATAAATGCTTCCCGTTTTTTTAATATAAAAAACGAATATCGATGAAAAGACCGATATCCGTTACCTGAATATTTTTACTTTGAAGAACAATTTTTTATATTATCTTTACATATTTATTATATATTATAATTTCAACAGATTGATGCGCATTCTATTCATTTTATTACTGCTGTTTTCCGTGTCTGTCAATCAGGTATTTGCAGAATCGTCCGAACATGAAGATTATGTCCTGGTTTTGAATTCCTATACCGAATCCACTTACTGGAGCACCGAGATCCGGAAAGCAATGGAAAAAGAGATCCGTGCCGCCAACGGTAAAGTCGATGTTTTGGTCGAACACATGATTGCCCTCAGATGGGATACTCCCGAGCAGGTAGAGGCTTATAAAAAGAAGATTTTCTCGCGTTACCGCAAACGCCCCAGGGCGGTCGTTTTTTTAGGCGAGACCAGCTCTATGCTCATCGGAGAGGACGTTACAAAGCGATGGGACGATATACCGTGCGTGTTATGCGTAGAGACCGATTACACTTGCCGTCCTGGCCAGTTCAGTCTGTCAAAAGCCATCCCCGAAGAGCAGCGCATATCGTGGACTGAGGCGCTGAAAGATGTGAATGCAACCGTTGTGTACGACCCGGTTTACCTGGATAAGAATATATCCCTGATGCGAAGGATGTTGCCGGATATGAAGAAACTGCTGTTCATTATCTGCAAACGGCCCGTGGGACTGGAACTGGCCCGTCAGTCCCGTGAACTGATGGCAAAGTCCTATCCCGATATCGAGGCGGAATACCTGATTCCCGGTGATATCTCCATGGATTCGCTGGTCAGGCGGGTAAAGAGTGCCGGCCCGGAGTACGGCATCCTGTTTTATTCCAGCCACACGACCAGCCGCTCCGGGATCGACGTTTTGATTATGACGCAGTTGTACAAGATCCTGGGCGGATATACAGACTTACCCATATTCTCACTGACTCAATATCCGGTGGTTCATTCCGATATGGTGGGCGGTTATTTCGCTTCGCAGGAGAAGGTCGGGATTCAGTTGGGAAAAACCGTTTCCCAAATTCTGGACGGGAAGGCCGCCCGGGACATCCCGCACCAGAAAGCGGGTCCCCCGTTCTATGAGTTCAATTATCCCGCATTACTGGCCGCTAATCTGTCGCCGGGGGATTGTCCGCCACACAGCCTGTTCTTTCAGCGGCCGCCCTCTTTCTGGCAGGCCAACAAGCATATCGTATTGCTCTGTGCCATGGGCCTTATCGTGCTCATCCTGCTCATCCGTTACCGCTCCATACGGAAAATCCGCAATATACAGGCCGCACAACTGAAATTGCGGGCGGATTACAGTGTTCTCTTCCGGAATATGCCGGTCGTTTATATGAAATTACAATTGCGGAAATATTCCAGCAGTGAGATTGCGGATTATCGTATTATGGAAGTGAATCCCTGTTTTGAGAAACACTTTGAATCTGGAGATAAGTGTATGGGTCGTATGATCAGCGAAATTTTCCCCGATCAGTTTTCCGAGTGGAGCGAACTTTACCAGTTGGTGGTCCGGGATAAGCGGGAAATATTATTCCAATATTATCACAAGCAGACGAATGAGCATTTTAGCGTCATTGCAGTTCCGTCATCTCAGGATGGGGATATCGATGTTTTCTGGATGGACAATACCGAACTGGCTCATATACAACAACTGTTGCAGAAAGTCAACGGCAAACTGGCGATGGTGTTGGATGTGGCGAATATCGTCCCTTGGCGCTGGGATCTGGAAAAGGGAACGATATTGTGCGATATCAATCGCCCGATTGAATTGAGCGGACAGGAGAACGCCGATGAGGAACATCTTTCGGTGCCAGACTATCAGTATTTTGCAAAGATTTGCAGGGAAGACCGGGAACGGGTGAAACAGGCATACCGCGAATTGATCGAAGGAAAAACCAATAAAATAAAAATGGAGTATCGTGTATTCAGGCAGAATAACGGCAAGAAGGAGTTTGATTGGGTAGAGGGACAGGCGGCGGTCGATAGGCGGGACAGCAACGGTCGCCCTTTGTCATTGATCGGTTCGTCACTGGTTATCAGTGAGCGTAAACGTATGGAAGCCGACCTGATTTCGGCTAAGGAGAAAGCTGAAGAGTCCAATCGGTTGAAATCCGCATTCCTCGCCAATATGAGCCATGAGATTCGTACTCCGTTGAATGCTATTGTCGGATTCTCTGGAGTTTTGGCGGATGAAAAAGAGGATACGGAGAAACAAAGGTATGTGAGTATTATTGAAAACAATAATGAATTATTGTTGCAATTGATCGGAGATATTCTCGATTTATCGAAAATCGAAGCCGGCACATTGGAGTTTGTCTATTCCGATGTGGATATAAACCATATTATGGAAGAATTGCGGATTGCCTTTGAAACGCGGGTGGATGAAAATAATGTTAAGCTCGAATTGGACAAAGGGCTGGACGACTGTTATGTGCATACGGAAAAGAATCGTCTGACACAGGTAATCTCGAATCTGTTGACCAATGCCGCGAAATTTACGAAAAACGGAACGATCCGGTTCGGGTATCGTTTGCAAAATCAGGATTTCCTCTATTTCTACGTTAAGGATACCGGCTGCGGTATTCCCGGAAATAAGCTGGATTCTGTTTTCGGGCGCTTCGTGAAACTTAATGCCTTTGCTCAAGGAACAGGGCTCGGACTATCTATCTGCAAGACGCTCGTTGAAAAGATGGGCGGTCAGATCGGCGTGGAGTCGGAAGAGGGACGAGGGGCTTTGTTTTGGTTTACCGTACCTTATCAGCGTAGCGTGAGAAAGGACACGCCGGTTTATGACATCCAGCCATTGAAAATAGAGAAGGAAAAGTTAATGGTATTGATCGCTGAGGACAATGTGGATAATTACGAATTGTTCCAGTCTATTCTGGGGCAAGAATACCAGTTGCTTCATGCCTGGAACGGCGAAGAGGCAGTTACCATGTTCAAGCAATATAGTCCCCATATCGTTCTGATGGATGTGAATATGCCGGTAATGGACGGCTATGAGGCAACCCGGAGAATCCGTGAACTATCGGACAGCATACCCGTAATCGCCGTTACCGCCTACGCTTTCGCCGATGACGAACAGCGAATGCTTTCCAACGGCTTCGATGCCTATATACCCAAGCCTATCCAGGCCGTTAAGTTGAAAAAACAAATGGTGGAACTGATTCGCACCCGGATGATATTCATGTAAGATGGCCGGCTATTTACCAAACATAAAGGCAGAATACTTTCGCCATCGGCATTATATTTACAAAAGATGATGTTCTGGGGCTGAATACGGCAAACCTGTGAACCCCAAAAAGACAAACAAATCCATCGCAAGTTCGTGGTTCAGGCCCTTCATTGGTGCGTTCATGAACGTCTGTATTTTTTTGAGTAAGATAAGTTTTATTGACGTTTACGGGAAGTTGATATACTCCGCAAAGGGATTAAACGACAGACGACCGTCGTTTCACACGGGGAAACGTTTTTTTTTCTTCACGTAAAATAATACTTTGAGAGTAGCATAACTTACTCTTTTGGGGGTTAAAAAAAATAAGTTACAGTGAGTTGCCGACAGCTATGCAAATTAGCGAAAACCGCAGTGAAAAATTTGTTTAGCAAGAAATCTGCACCTATTACGGGAGCAATTAAGTGGTAACTGAACTCTGTGCAATTTGGCTTTTAGTTGGCTCTACGCTATAGAAGAATAAAGCGTAACGAACTTTTTTCCAGCTATTTCGCTACGCTTTATTCAGATTTACTTTCCCGCTATGTGTTTATTTTAGTGTTCCTGCTTCGGCTTGTTTAATCATGTTTTCGTTTGCCGTAATATAAATATCTACCCGTCTGTTTTGTGCTCTTCCTTCAACTGTGGAATTATCCGCAACCGGTTCATAATAAGATTTTCCGGCAACTGTCATACGATTTGTAGATATACCGTTTTGGTTGAGAAATGTAGCCACAGCTTGTGCGCGTTGGGTCGAGATTCGTTCGTTTACAGCGTCAGTACCCGTATTATCGGTATGGCCCCATATGGTGATATCAGTTTCGGGATTATTGACAAGAGAAACTGCAAAATCACGTAATGCTGTTTGTGATTTACTGCTTAAACTAACACCATTGGTGGGAAATAAAATACCGCTTGAGAAAGTTACTTTTACCCCTTGTAAACCATTGGCATCGGTTACCGTTTCTACTTCGGCACCCTGTATTTTTTCAAGTTCTTCTTTTTGCTTATCCATTTTACGGCCAATAAGAGCACCGGCTCCCGCACCTACAGCTACGCCTACAGCCGCACCTATAGCCGCCGATTTACCCTTGTCTTTTCCGATAAGAGCACCGAGTCCTGCCCCTAATGCTGCACCGCCCGATCCTCCGATTAACGAACCTTTTCCGGTATTGTTCATAGTACCGCAACTACTGAATAAAAGAGAGGCTGATAATAAAACAGCCATAAATCTTACATTTTTCATCGTTGTCTTGTTTTTGAGTTTATATAAGCATATAATAATGAATATTACAAGCGCAAAAATACCAATTTTGGATAAAAAGTTAAAGTAGATTAGTTTTATTTAGTTTAAAAAGTTAATTATTGGGAGGTAAAAACGTATTTTGTTCATTCTTTTGTCGGGAAATTGTTCTTTTTTTATCATTATTTTTTCATAAAAAGAAGTATCTTTACTTTGCTTAATTATAGAAACAGATGAATACATTCGGAACATTATTCAGGCTCACTTCCTTTGGTGAATCTCATGGTATTGGAGTTGGTGGAGTGATAGACGGTATGCCTGCCGGAATAGAAATAGATATGGATTTTATACAGCACGAACTCGACCGCAGGCGCCCGGGGCAATCATCTATTGTTACCCCTCGTAAAGAAAACGATCGGGTCGAATTTTTTTCCGGTATATTCGAAGGCCGTTCTACGGGTGCTCCTATCGGTTTTGTTATTTATAATGAAAATCAACATTCGTCCGATTATGATAATCTTCGTGAAACGTATCGTCCGTCGCATGCCGACTATACTTATGTTAGTAAATATGGGAATCGTGATCACCGTGGTGGAGGGCGCTCGTCGGCCCGGGAAACGATTGCGCGGGTTGTAACCGGTGCTCTTGCCAAGTTGGCATTGCGTTCGTTATCGATAGAAATAAATGCCTTTACTTCACAGGTAGGTGATGTTAAGTTACCCGGAGAGTATACCCAATACGATATCTCTCATGCCGAGTCGAATATCGTACGTTGCCCCGATGACGAAACTGCGATTCGTATGATAGAATTGATCGATGAGGTGCGTTCTCAGGGCGATACGGTCGGTGGGGTGATAACCTGTGTTGTACGTAACGTTCCTGTCGGGTTGGGCGATCCTGTATTCAATAAATTACATGCCGATCTTGGTGCTGCGATGCTCGGAATAAATGCAGTAAAAGGATTTGAGTATGGTATGGGATTTAACGGAGTACAGTATCGAGGTTCACAAATGAATGATGTTTTTACTGTCGATGGGGAAAAGGTTACGACGCTTACCAACCATTCGGGAGGTATACAAGGAGGAATATCCAATGGTGAAGATATTTATTTTCGGGTAGCTTTTAAACCGGTTGCGACTATATTGCGCGATATTCAGACGGTCGATGCATCAGGTCGTGAAGTTACACTGAAAGCGAAAGGCCGGCATGATCCGTGCGTATTACCCAGAGCAGTACCTATTGTAGAATCTATGGCTGCTATGGTCGTCCTCGATCATTATTTATTGAATAAAACAAAACATTTATAATTTTAATCCTATGAATGCAAAGGAATATATAACTGCTAATTCCGATCGATTTTATCGTGAGTTGTTTTCGTTACTGCGTATACCGTCGATAAGTGATAAGCCATCTCATAAAGGCGATATGTTGGCGTGTGCTAAACGTTGGGCAGAGCTGTTGCTCGAAGCGGGGGTAGATAAAGCGGAGATTATGCCTACATCGGCAAATCCGGTAGTTTTTGCCTCTAAAACGGTTAATGATAATGCTCCTACCGTTTTGGTTTACGGTCATTATGATGTGATGCCGGTAGAACCTCTCGAGTTATGGAAAAGCGATCCTTTTGAACCGGAGATAAGAGATGGGCGTATATGGGCTCGAGGGGCCGACGATGATAAAGGCCAGTCGTTTATTCAGGTGAAGGGTTTTGAAGCTGCGTTGAAAAGTGGATTATTACAATGTAATGTAAAATTCTTATTAGAAGGGGGTGAGGAAATCGGTTCTCCCGGTTTGGAGGATTTTTGCCGGGAAAATAAAGATCTATTGAAGTCAGATGTGATTTTGGTTTCAGATACCAGTATGGTAGCAAAAGAGACTCCTTCTATTACGACGGGATTGCGTGGTTTGGCATATTGGGAAATAGAAGTTACCGGTCCCAATAGAGATTTGCATTCGGGGATATTCGGTGGGGCCGTAGCTAATCCTATAAATATATTGTGTAAAATGATTGCCGATATTACCGATAAAGATGGCCGAATTACTATTCCTCATTTTTATGATGATGTAGAGGAAGTTTCAACGATCGAACGGGAAATGCTTGCTGAAGTTCCTCATAGTGATGAAGCGTATGCAGAGGCTATCGGAGTAAAGTCGCTTTTTGGAGAAAAAGGATATACGACACTCGAGCGTACAGCTATACGTCCTACGTTCGATGTTTGCGGAATTTGGGGAGGATATACGGCTGAAGGTTCTAAAACTGTGTTGCCATCGAAGGCTACAGCTAAAGTATCGAGCCGGTTGGTTCCGCATCAGCAACATGAAAAGATATCTAAATTGTTCATCGATTATATCGAACGTATTGCCCCCGATTACGTAAAAGTGAAAGTTACTCCGATGCACGGCGGTGAAAGTTACGTGTGTCCTATCGACTTACCGGCGTATAAGGCTGCCGAAAAAGCTTATACAAAGGCTTTCGAAAAGAAACCGCTGGCAGTACGACGTGGAGGAAGTATCCCGATTATTGCTTCGTTTGAAAAAATTTTGGGTACTAAAACGGTCTTAATGGGATTCGGACTCGAATCAAATGCAATTCATTCTCCCAATGAGAATCATCAGATCGAAGTGTTTGAAAAAGGAATAGAAGCTGTTATTGAGTTTTACAGAGAATTCGGTAAATAGGGATGGAAGAGAAACGATATAACGAATTCGGAGATTTTCTGAAAAGTCGTTTCCCGTTTAAAGTGCAGAAGATATCGGTAAATGCAGGTTTTACTTGCCCTAACCGGAATGGTGAAAAGGGCTGGGGCGGATGTACTTATTGTAATAATCAGACCTTTAGTCCGCAATATTGCCATACAGATAAAAGTATCGACCGGCAACTAAGTGAAGGAATTTCGTTTTTTCGACGTAAATATCCCGAGATGCGTTATTTGGCATATTTTCAGGCTTACACAAATACTTACGGAGATGTAGCGGATGTGATTGAAAAATATGAACAAGCTTTACGGTATCCGGAAGTAGTGGGTCTGATCATCGGTACACGGCCCGATTGCATGCCCGATGAATTGTTGGGTTATTTACGGGAGTTATCTCGAAAAGTATTTGTTCTGGTTGAATATGGCGTAGAATCTACTTTTGATGAAACGCTTATGCGAATAAATCGGGGACACCGGTATTCAGATTCTGTAAAAGCTATTTGTCGTACGGCAGAAGCCGGTATATTTACAGGAGCCCATATGATTATGGGATTGCCGGGAGAGTCGCGGAATATGATATTGCAACATGCCGTAAAATTGTCTGAGTTACCGTTGACGACACTTAAACTACATCAACTGCAACTTATACGTAATACCCGCATGGCGGCTGAATATAAAAAAGATCCCGAAGGGTTTCATTTATATCAGCTTGACGAATATATCGATTTGGTCGTGGATTTTATAGAAATGTTGCGGCCGAATATCATACTCGAGCGTTTTGTGTCTCAATCGCCCGATGAGTTATTGATTGCTCCCCGTTGGGGAATAAAGAATCACGAATTTACTGCACGTTTATTGCGTAAGATGAGAGAGCGGAATGCTTCACAAGGACGTTTATTTAAATGATATGTTAAAAAAGAAAGTGGTTTGTTGAAAAAATGATCTATATGGAAAAGTCAAAAGTTTATTTTACAAATTTACACACTACTCCCTCTTCCAATTTACTGGATAAAATGGAGCGTTTGGTCCGAAAGGCCGGTATTGCCGACATCGATTTTAATCATCAGTTTACAGCGATAAAGATACATTTCGGGGAGCCCGGCAATTTGGCCTATATACGACCTAATTATGCGGCTCGTATGGCCGATGTTCTGAGAGAAATGGGTGCAAAACCTTTTCTTACCGATAGTAATACCTTGTACTCGGGACACCGCTCTAATGCTGTAGACCACTTACAGAGTGCAATGGATAACGGTTTTAACCCCATATCGGCCAAATGTCAAGTGATTATTGCTGACGGCCTGAAAGGTACTGACTATCGTGAAATCGTGATCGATCAGGAATTTTGCCGTACGGCAAAAATCGGAACAGCGATTGCAGATGCTGATATTATCGTTACAATGAATCATTTTAAAGGACATGAGCAGACAGGCTTCGGTGGAGCGTTGAAAAATTTGGGGATGGGTTGTGCGAGTGTAGGTGGTAAGTTAGAATTACACTCCGCTTCGGCTCCCATAGTCGTTGCTGAAAATTGTCGTGGCTGCAATATCTGTGTAAAAAATTGTGCGCACGACGCGATTCATTTAAATATGGAACATATTGCGACTATCGATTATGAAAAATGTGTCGGTTGCGGGCAGTGTGTGGCGCTTTGTCAGTTTGATGCGGCGAAATTGGGAAAAGACGATACCTCGCAACGCCTAAATTGTAAAATCGCCGAATATACGTTGGCGGTATTGAAGGGAAAACCGCATTTTCATGTCAGTTTTATCATGAATGTATCGCCGGAGTGTGATTGCTGGAACCATAACGATGCAGCTATTGTTCCCGATTTAGGTATTGCGGCATCTTTCGACCCGGTCGCTTTAGATATGGCTTGCGCCGATTTGGTAACAGGTGCACCGGCCATTCCGGGCAGTAAATTATACGAAGCGCATAGTCATGATCATTTAGCGGGAAAGGATAAATTTACGTATTTGCATCCTGATACCGATTGGCGTGCCGGTCTTGAACACGCCGAAAAGATAGGCCTCGGGAATAGAGATTACGAGCTTATAAATGTTTGAAAAATATAAAAAAGATGAAAGCCCGAATGACTTATGTTGTTCGGGTAAATCTGTTTCTTAAAGAATTTATAAATGATTTTTAAATAAAAAATGCAGATTTGAGACAAATTATTGAAAATAAGCCATAGAGTATGACCTTGAAATAAGGTAGGTTATGCTTTAGCGAACGTGCAACTGCTGTGAATTGCCGCGCTTTGCATATTTTTCAAACAACTCTATACAAATATAGATCAAAACCGGATATGGCAAAAGATTTCCGCATTTTCTGATCCTTTCTCTCGCCTTTTCTCCAACAATAGTATAACCGTATAAAGGCTCCCCGCTTCGTAAGAAACGGAAAGATTTTCTTTTTCGGGCGGTGGCTCCGCCCCTTATATTGCGAATAGCGCAGGCACTATTCTTACCGTCTCGAATCTGCCTGATAATTCGTTTATCTTCATTTAACGGCATAAAATGAAGTGGCGGAAGCAAGCTACCTAAGCCCGACAAGGCCGGCGATACGCTTCACGAAATAGAGTGCACTCCTCATCAAGCAAGAAAAAAAAGCTTGCCGCAAGCATACTTGTAGCCGATACCACACAAACGTACTCGTAAACTCTATCCTATTGAATGATTTTTATGTTTTTCCTTCCTTGACAGACATTTGATAGTCGGAAATAGTTATGCCTACTATTTCCCGAAGCCGAACTTCGAGTCGGGTAAAGTTCAACTTCGGGAAAGGCGCGGATTACTGCTGCGCAAAGGTGATGCTATTCCATCTCATGAGTTCGCCGCTGGGCATCATAAGCCATTCGTTGCCGCTGAAGACTTGGGGGGTGGCATTGCCATCCTGCTTCTTGTCGGCGTTCAGCACGAGGTCGCACTTGGCGGGATTGAATGCGCTATCTCCGGAATGACCGTCTCTGTTGTGAAAAACGGCGATACGCTCTATACTGTTGGTACCATCACTTATGTCAACGAAATCTCCGGCTGCGGTGGCTTCTATCCGGGTGAGGCTGCGGCAGCCCGTTACGATATAAGTGCCGAACTGGGTACACTTCGGTATTTTGAGCGTTTCGAGGCCCGTGCATCCGTAGAAAGCCTCTTGGCCTATCGCAGTCACATTATCCAAAGCGAGCGTCTCCAATGAAGTGCATCCCCAGAATGCGTTTAGATTAATCCAGGTAACCTGCGAAAGATTCACCGTAGTCAGCGCAGCGCAACCTAAAAAAGCACCATTTCCGATTACCTTCATATCATCGGGCAGCGTCACCTCCTGCAAGGCGGTGCAATTCGCAAAGGCGACATCGGGTAGAGTTGGCGTTCTACCCCAGTCCGTCACTCCGGTGAGGTCGCATTTCGTGATTTTTTTATTATTGATAAACGTACCCCAGTTACCGCCAATTCCTGTTTTGTAAAGTTCGCCCGTCAGCTTGATTTCGGTGAAGCCTGCGGCGAGGGCGGCAAGGATAGTTAGCTGCGCTTCGTCGGCAGTCATAGAGGTCATGTCGATGTTGCCGGAAGTGGGGGGTGTGAAATTCTTCAGGCGCAGCTTGATTTGATGTTCCGCCGCCGGGTCGAGGTAAAGCTCGAAGTTGTCGCCGTACTTCTGATGCGGCTCTCCATAGAGGCTGACCGTTGACTCCGGATCCACTTTCAGACGGTCGCAGTCCGCCTGCGTCAGTTGGTAACCGCCAGCACCTTGGGCGATGGAGGTTACACCGATCGTGGTGAGAAGGAGTTGCACATCACCCGTGAGGGCTTTCGGAACGGAGATGAGGGGATAGGAGACGGCCGGGTAAAAATAGCAGCTTAGGTCTATGTAAGCCCCGGCAGCGGTCTTTCCCCCGTTCAGCACGAGGGTGGCGCCATACCAGACGCTTACACAGCACGAACCGCTGACTGCCGTGCAAGACAATTCGCAGCCGTCACCCAGTTCCAATGCCGCTTTCTCGCCGACAGCCACAATCATGGTTTTATATTGCCCGTTCAATGCCACGTCTTTGCCCAGCGTAATCCTGCCGTTGTAAACACCTACCGCGGCGTTCATACCTTGTCGGACCAGATTGATATTGGTGAGTTCTATATAAACGGCATCGGCGTCGGGGCTGGCATTGCCGAGGAAGTGGAAGTTGTTGTCTTCCCCTTCCCAGGTGAGGGTGTGGCCGCCGCCGTCTATCTTGAAGTGGCCGCTGCCGTTTATGGGAGGGTTGGTGTTGTCACCTCCCGCGGGTATCGTGATGTCGCCGCCCAGCGTGATGAGTGTAGGGGCGTCGGCCGAGGCGCCGCCCGTCTTCAGGGCTTCGAGGAGGGTGTCGTAGGTGGTGACGGTGATACCTTCCGGCACGGCATCCGACACCGCTACCGGATCATTGTCTTTATCGCACGCTGCCAGCAGCGCCACCGCCGACAAGAAAAGAGTCAAGAATTTCGCTTTCATAAGTTCTTTACAGTAATAAAATATTAATATTCGCTATTTAATAGCCATAAATTTACGTCACGGAGGGCATGGAGGCAAGGACGCGGGTGGTCTATTTGATGTTGTGGCGTGAAATAGACCGGTCTATTTCATTTTTTACACGAAATAGACCGCCTGATCCCCCGCAAAAACACGTTTGACGTTTCCTGCGGAGTCTGTTATTTACTCGAAGAAAGGGTGTGGTTTCAGCGTTTCGATGCGATCCGCCGCTGGTACTCGACCGGAGTTTCGCCCGTGAGTTTTTTGAAATGTCCGTAAAAATTGCTTTTGGTGGCGTAACCGACCTTTTTTGCGAGACCGTTCATGGAGAGACCGGATTCTTCGGCCATCGACTGTTTGGCGTATTCGATACGCAACCCGATCCGCCACGAGCGGAAATCCTGCCGGATTTCGGTTTTGAAATACCAATTAAGAAAATCCTTTGTCGTCCCCAGCTCCCGTGTGATTTGTTCCCGGCTCTCTTCGGGACGGGTGAAACCCCGCCCGGCAACCCAGCGTTCGAGCGCGATCCGCAGATGCTCTTTCTCCTTCGTTATCTCCGATGCGGACAATCCGGCCACGGCCACATCCGCCGCTTGCGGGAGAACCGGCTCCGGTTTCTGCATGACGGCAGGCAGGTAATAATTGATTTTTGCCGCATAGTTGGAAAAACGGTTGGCGAACCACCCGTAGAACAGGACGTAACCGACGGTAAAGAGATTATAGACGGCCGGCGGCAGCCACACGGACAGCGAGGCGACGATACCGACCGTGAGCGCGGCATAGAATCCGAATTTCGCCCAACGCAGCCGCGTATGCTGGTCTTCGTCGTAATACTCCTCCAACAGCCGCAGGCTTTCGGCATATTCGCGGCGGAACACCAGCGTATACCAGGCCAACTGTATCGCGTAGGCCGCCAATGCAACGTAGAATATCCACCGTGCATCGCTTCCGAGCGCCACCAGCAGGAACAGGGCCGCTGCAGCCGCAACGATCCCCACCTGCGTCCACACCCGGCGGCGGGTGACGTACAACGGCTGGATAAAGGTCAGCAGCGTGGCCGTGAACAGCAGGGATTGACAGGCGGCTGTGGCTACCGTAAGGACTGCAATGATTTTCCGGTCGGCTTCTCCTCCGCTGAGAAGCTCGCAGAAAGCAGGAGCGGCAAGGATGAAATAGGATGCGGCAAGGATGGCGCGTGCCGTGCGCAGCCGGTGGGTATCCTCCCCGCGGGGGATATGGATACCGCACAACTGCCAACCCAGAACGGTCAGGGCAATGCCTGCCGCGAGGGTCACGAACATATAAAAATCCAGCCACATATACTTGTTCTCGTCCGCGTCTGATGGGACACTCCAAAAGTAGCTATTTTGGCTGTTCGAGCCAAATAATTAAATTTCAAATCGATAAATAAATCTGCTGCGATTGGAAAATCGCATTTTTAACAGCTAAATTCCTCTTTGTACCGAATGATAATCGGAGCCGTCGCCTGTGTTGGGAAGGTTGCTCGTCGGATCAGCCATTTACACAAAACAGCGGCGCATTGCGCGTATTGAGCCGGAACGCAAGGGAGGCCACGACCTCTATACTATACACGTCCGCACCGTTGCCGTTTCCCAGACGAACGTACTTGCAGACCCCGTAATCATGCAGCGTATTGCTTTTGATGATTGCCTTGATGCCCGCGTTTACCGCTCCGGCAGTCGTGCCGAACAGCTCGGCAAGCTCCATTGCCGTCATCCATACCTCGCTCCCCGTCAGGGTTACGCCGTTGTCGCCGATTGTGATGCTGTCTCTTTTCATATCCTTTTAGATTATTAGATTGCCACACCAGCAAACTCCTCGATAGCGTTTAACTGCGCAGCAAGAGCGGTCATATCATTTTTAACTTTCTCTTTGGTAATCTTGGCGTAGATTTGTGTCGTGCGGATGTTCTTTTGCCCCAGAATCGAACTGACCGTTTCGATGGGCATATTGTTCGACAGACAAACGGGTCGCGCATGAGCCACCCGTTTTCGATGGTGGTACGCCCCATAACCGGAACCGTACCGTCTTTTCTGACATCTTTTCTTTTCAGGTAAAACAAAACGCTGAACGTACTTCTCATAACTCCCATTTTTAACGGTTCAAAACTATTAACTATGGAGTTATTCGTCGATACGCAAATCGCAGCCAATTAGCGCAATAGAATCTGAAAGCCCTCTTTTTTGCAACGTTCACCGAAAGATCGCTTACCTTTGCTTTCTGCAAAGGCCGGGAAATTGCCGCAAGCTACCTACTTTCGCCGCATTCTCCCTTCTTCGTTACCTCCTTTCAATCCCCGAAAACGGTTATGACTTGGTAACGCAACGGAGGTTTCCGTTGGCTTAGCTATTTACCAGCATCTTACCTTAAATCATTGTTTCACAATTCTATTGCTCCGTCTCGCGCGTTTTATTACCTCTAATGCATTTTTTTGTGAAAAAGTGCGCCCTGTAAGTCGAATAAACCGGTAGGGTGCACTTTATTATTAATTTGGAGTAGGAAATATACAAAAATCTACCCTTAATTTCTGTTATTTATGATTTTTGAGCCGATTTTTGGCCATTTCATAAAATTCGGTATCGGGTCGTCCGTAATTGCAATACGGATATATGCTTATACCTCCACGCGGGGTAAAAAAGCCGGTGACTTCGATGTATTTGGGGTTCATAAGCTTTATAAGATCTTTCATGATAATATTAACGCAATCTTCATGAAAAGCTCCATGGTTGCGAAAACTGAATAAATACAATTTCAGACTTTTACTTTCTACCATTTTTATATCCGGAATGTAATCGATTTGTATCGTTGCGAAATCCGGTTGTCCTGTAATTGGGCACAAACTTGTAAATTCGGGGCAGTTAAATCTTACCCAATAATCGTTTTCGGGATGCTTGTTCTCGAATGCTTCCAATACTTCGGGGGCATAATTTTGTTTATATTCCGTTTTTCCACCCAGCAGGGTAAGTCCTTTATTTTCCATTATTGAGGATATTTATACTTCTTTTATTTTCAGAATATTGTAAGAAATGTCTTTATCATATACGTCGCTTCCGTCGATTTTCTTAATGTATTTTACTACTTGTATGGTCACCGGTAATATTAGGGCTTCGTATCCTGATTTAAGAATGGCTTGTGTTATAATAAGTTTACATAAATCTTCAAATGGAACGATTCCTCCGAATGCGATAGGAAAAAAAATCAGTGAATCGGCACTTTCTCCCACTAATGTAGAAACCATAGCCCTTAATGAAAATCTTTTACCATTACTGGCAACTTTCATTCGGCTCATTACATAAGCGTTCAGGAACGAACCGGCCAGAAATGCTAATAAACTCGCTACGGCTATTCTTGGGGTGGCGGAAAAGACCGAGGCAAAAGATTCCTGCCCGTTCCAAAAACCGGCAGCTGGTAATAAAATTGCTATCTGTATGAATGCTACCGCGAGAAAATTCATGGCGAAACCGGCCCATATGATAAGCCGTGCCTTTTTATAGCCCCAAACTTCGGCGATACAGTCGTTGATAATATAAGAAATAGGGAAAACGATAAGCCCGGCAGTGGCGGTAATACTGCCTATTTCAATCATTTTAACTTCCAAAATATTGGAGATAATAAGGCATACGCAAAATAAAATCCCTAATGCCATAAAGGGAATGCTTACATTTTTTCTCATAAATCTTGTTTTTTACGTGGTTGTACAAGCACACGGGCCGCAAATATACGACATTAAGTAAATAAAAAAGGAATCGAATGCGTTAAAAAAGAAAATTGTCAGTATAGGCATGTTATTACAAGGAGCGGCTTTCGGGAATAATACCCATTTTTTTCATTAGGAAACAAGCATTCATATTTTGTGCGATACCGGGTTGTAGCCGATAAGAAAACGAGAGTTCGTTATCGGTGATATCGGCTTCGAACCGATAATTAAAAATAATGCCCGGATGATCATTGGCTAATTTACCCAGCATGAGGTCATGTGTAGCGATAACTCCCGATGCATTTAATCCGATCAATTGTTCGATAAGGGCCAGTGACCCGGTTTGTTTGTCGGTCGAGTTAGTCCCTTTTAATATTTCATCGAGAATGATAAACATTTTTTCTCCGGTATGCAATCTATCGACAATTGTTTTCAATCTTTTCAATTCTGCAAAAAAATATGATTCTTGGTCGCTTAACGAGTCGGTTGTCCGTAAACTGGTAAATAAAGAGCAAGGGCTAAAAATAAATTCTTTTGCGTACACCGGTGCTCCGGCTGAAGCTAAAAGAAAATTTACACCTATGGCTCGTAAATATGTGCTTTTACCTGCCATGTTTGCTCCTGTAATTACCAGAAATGAGGGACGACTTTCCATTGAGATATCGTTACATACGCAACGGTCTGCATTTATCAGAGGATGTCCCATCTCTCGGGCTCGAATTACGGGAGAATCAGAGTCATTAAGTGAAGGGAAAATATAGTTCGGATGGTTATAAGTGTAAGTTGCTAAAGAACATAATGCATCGAAGCGGGCGAGAACTTGTAACCATTTTTTTAATTCGCTTGCGTTTTTATCGAGCCATTCTCCGATTGCTGAAAGTTGCCGGAAGTCCCATAGTAAAAAGCCGTTAAGTAGTGCAAAGCCTATCCCGTTATAACGTTGGTCGAGATTAGATAATAATTGCCCGAGTTTTTTTATTCTTACCGAAACGGGTATACCATCTGTTTCGAGTTTATTTTTCAGGTCTTTTAATAAAGAACTCGAAAAATCGGTCGATTCTATTTGACTGATGAGTACGGCGTAGCTTTTGAGTGATTTTAGTCCATTGTTTAATTGTTCTTGTATACGAGTTATTTTTTTACTTTTAAAAATCGCTAATAAAAAGCAGGCAATAAAAAGATATAATATGACAATACCGGGAATAAAACCAGAGAGCCATGTTGCAAAAAGGAAGATGAAAATGTAGGGTATATAACGTGAAACAATACGCAACCATAAGGCCGGAGCCGGTTTTAAATCAGATATTTCTTCGATAATATATCGGTTCGAACGGTTTTCTTCCGATATCATGCCTTGCGCTAAAAGTTCTAACCTTAGTTTATTCATTCTCGAAAGTTCTTTTATCGCTTGTTGTTTCCGGCGAATATCCCGAATATCAGATGAGGGGTATTTTAACATTTCGGCAAGTTTATCTCGTCCGATAGAGGTGGCGCTTCGGTCGATATACGAAAATATCGACTTTGGTCCGAAAATATCGAGGTCATTTGAATAGTCGTGCGCCGAATCGGTATATTCGCTTCCTGTGTCGCATCCTTCGAAATCATATTGAAAAAGCCGTAACTCTTTTTTGCAAATATCACGAATCGCTTCTTGCATCGCTTTATTTATAAAATAACGGTTGTGAATACGCATCAATGTCAAAAATATCGCTAAACCGGTAATAAAAACCGAGAAAATAACGGTCGCACCTTTATCCCACAATAAATAAATTGCGGCGAGAGTAAAAAGAACAATGAGAAGTCGTAAAGTGCCGATCAGATATATTCTTTTTTGTGTAAAAGCGAGTTTCTCCTCGTTCGATAGTATTAATTCTTTGTAATAATTGAGAGGATTTTTTTGTATTTTATCCATATTAATTGTTTATTGTTAAGTGCAAATATAATTCAAAAGAACTCCTGGATAAACTTATTGGTAGGATTTTTGTAATTCATTAGGCGATGTTTGTAGATTTATCAGAAGTAATAAACTTTGCAAAGATTTACCCATGAATGCATAAAATGAATATATTTGTCTTTCGGTTTAATTTAAATAAGATTGATATGAAAAGAATAATCTTGTTTTTTGCGATGATTCTCATCGGTACTACGCTTGCGTTTGCTCAAAAAGAAGCGCGCATACAGTTTAAAGAAATTACACATAGCTTTGGTAACGTTCAGGAATCTGATGGTACTGTAAGTTGTGAATTTGAATTTGTGAATACAGGGAATGCACCTCTTATTATTATACGCGCTTCAGCTTCCTGTGGATGTACGATACCCGAATATCCGCAGCAGCCGGTTGCTCCCGGTAAAAAAGGTATTATAAAAGTAACTTATAATGCAAAAGGTCGTCCGGGAGCATTTCAGAAAAACGTTTATGTTTACAGTAATACTAAACCCGATAAATCGATATTGACGATTAAAGGGACGGTGATTCCGTCGGTAAATAAAAAATAAATGATAAGGATTTACAGGCTATGGAAATAATCAGTCGGTTATATTTTTTTATCATTCTTTTTTCTTTTTCTCCGCTTTTGTTATTTGCGCAGTCCAGCCCAAAAATAGAATTTACGGAGACGAACCATGATTTCGGCAGTTTTTCGGAAAGTATCGGTAGTGTGACATGTGAATTTAAATTTAAAAATACGGGAGATTCTCCGTTAGTGATCACTCGCGTAACAGCATCTTGCGGATGCACTCGTCCTGAATATCCCAAAGAACCGATAGCTTCTGGAAAAACCGGAAAAATAAAAGTAACATACAATGCGAAAGGGCGTCCGGGGCGTTTTCTGAAAAATGTTTACGTTTATGCTAATACCGATCCGGATAAACAAATTCTGTATATTAAAGGAAATGTAAATTCAGAGGGTAGGAGTACAGGGGCATTGAGCGGTGTAAAAATGGAGGGTATAACTCTTAAATCTACGCATTTGCCTTTTTTTGAAGTATATACTCGGCAGCCCAGAGTCTTATCGGTCGGCTTTGAAAACAATACGCATTCTCCTTTGAAATTAAATTTCGAGCGGGTGCCTCTTCATCTTACGGTCAAACAAGTTCCCGATGTCGTTGCTCCTGGTGGAAAGGGAGAAATTGAGGTTGAATATGATGCGGCTGCGGCAAAAGATTGGGGTATGCGTCGCGATGAATTTCTTATTCGGTTTCCAGGGGAATCTATGGCATCTCCTTTTAACAAGATAACGGTTTCGGCAGATATACGAGAGGATTATTCGGGTCTCTCAGAAGAACAAAAAGAAAAAGCTCCGAAAATTGTATTAGACAAGAATACCGTAGATTTTGGAGATATATCCGGAGATAAACCGGTCGTTGCTGTTGTGAATATTACCAACGAGGGGAAAATGAACTTGCAGATACGTAAAGTGTCTAATGAATCGTCTGTTATGACAGCAACTATATCGAGAATGAGCGTACAGCCGGGAAAAACGATACAATTAAAGATAACTGTAAATCCGCGTAAAACGCGCAGTCGGTTACTAAACCAACGAGTATTTATTATTACTAACGATCCTGTTACACCAACGGTTTCTTTACCGGTCATCGGTAATTTTAAATAATAATATATTGATTTTAGTACATGGAACACATTGAGAATGACTCCTGCTTTGAGGGACTTGCTGTAAATAAAGGTGTTGAACAACCTCCTTCTGTAAATCCTTATCTTAATCGTATGCGCAAAATAAAGCGGAGACAATATACGGCTGGAGAATACATAGAAGGAATATTGAAGGGAGATATCTCTATATTAAGCCAAGCGGTTACGTTAGTTGAAAGTAACTTGCCGGATCATCAGGCTTTAGCCCAGGAGGTGATAGAAAAATGCCTTCCGTATGCCGGAAATTCTATACGTATCGGAATAACCGGAGTTCCCGGATCGGGGAAAAGTACTTCTATCGATGTATTCGGTTTACATGTGCTTAAAAAAGGAGGTAAGTTGGCTGTTTTAGCCATCGATCCCAGTAGTGAACGTTCTAAAGGCAGTATATTGGGAGATAAAACTCGTATGGAGAAGCTTTCGATTCATCCCGGAGCATTCATTCGCCCTTCTCCTTCGGCCGGATCATTGGGAGGAGTAGCCCGTAAGACACGGGAAACAATTGTTTTATGTGAGGCTGCGGGCTTCGATACTGTATTTGTCGAAACCGTCGGAGTGGGACAATCGGAGACAGCGGTACATTCCATGGTCGATTTTTTTCTGTTAATACAATTGGCCGGGACCGGGGATGAGTTACAGGGAATAAAACGGGGCATAATGGAGATGGCTGACGGCATTGTCATCAATAAGGCCGATGGAGATAATATTGAAAAGGCTCGTTTGGCTCAGGCACAGTTCAAAAATGCTTTGCATCTTTTCCCTCCTACGATGTCGGGTTGGCAACCGCAGGTACTGACTTATTCGGGCTATTATGAATTGGGGATTCCTGAGGTATGGAATATGATCGATTCATATATGGAGTTTGTAAAGAAAAACGGTTATTTTAATCATAAACGTCAGGAACAGGCTAAATATTGGATGTACGAGACGATAAACGAACAATTAAAAGAGCATTTTTATCGGAATAATGAAATCAAAGAAATGCTTAAAATAAAAGAATCGCGTATTCTCTCTGACGAACAGAGTTCATTTACCGCGGCTCGGGATGTTCTCGACTATTATTTTAAAAAATGAAAATATAATATTTATCGAAAATAATACCTCGAAATCCATATGGGTTTCGGGGTATTTTTGCTACTATCAGCAATCCAGAAATAGAAAATTCCACATGTATAGAATTCCTAATGTGAGAAATCCGATTTCGAACACACCCAGAATGAGGGATTCTAAAGGCCCCTTTTTTATACAGGAAATCGTATATATCAGGTTTATGACAAGTTGAATAAATGCTAAGCAAAGTATAGAGAATGCGGTATAAAAAACCGGTTTGCTATTATAAACGTCGAGCGTGTAAGATAAAGTATAAAAAGAGATGATGAAAAGTGCCGTAAGAATAAAACTGTACGGCCAGAATATCTTTACCATTTTGCTTGTTTTTGGGGGACTGTAAGTAATCAGATTATATTTTGTAATGCACTTCTTATATGCAAATATACTATTTATTATAAAAACGGCAATATGTCATGTTTCTTATTTGAATGGAGTTAAATTTTATAGATAAATAGGCTTGAGAATAATTATTTTGAATATTGATCTGACTTTTTGTTAGATTTAATCTGACGGTGGAAAATTTTCGACGAATAATTAAGTATGTTTTATTTATGGGATTTAATATTTGTTGTCCGAAAGTTAGTCTGTAACTCTTATTCTTCATTCTATAAGACATAAATGTAATTTTGATAAAGATGTATTAACGTTTTTTTTATTTTAAGCATCTCAAAAATAACTCCGAATAATTTGTTCGCCTTTTATTAATTGTGTTACTTTGGACTCGATTAATGAAAATCGTTTAAAAGGAGTACATAAAAAGGGAATTTTATATACTCCTACAAACGAGGAGGATAAGAGATCATAATATAGACTATGCTTGATTTTCGAATGTTTACATTTCTTTTATGATGTTTATTTACAGGAGATTATTGTTTTTAGTATTTTCTGTTTCTGAGGAAATCATAAAAGATTGATAGTATTGCGGAAATACGGGCCTTTTATACCGATGATCGTTTTCGAAAATGATTTTTTATCCTGATGATAAAATGGGTAAAGTATTACGCATTACCGGATGATGTTTCAAATTATTACATGCTCTACCGTAGGGACGTGATTATTTGGAATATCCTATTTTATTTACTGGGAGTGCCATAAATTTTATCAAAAATAAAAGCGAAGAAATATTCGTGAAATACGTTTAGTGATAAGTATAATTTCAAATATATTATTGTATTGATATGAATTCTGCATTATTTGTCGTTGTATTTCTTACAGGACTGGCCTTAGTGGCTGCAGCATTACTGGTAGCCGGACTTATTGCACCCCGGTCGTATAATCCGCAGAAAGGAGAAGCATACGAGTGTGGTATTCCAACTCATGGGACATCGTGGATGCAGTTTAAAGTAGGTTACTACCTGTTTGCCATTCTTTTTCTGATGTTCGACGTCGAAACCGTATTTTTATTCCCTTGGGCGGTGATCGTCAGAGATTTAGGGGTAGCCGGACTCATTAATATTTTGTTTTTCATGATAATCCTGATATTCGGATTAGCATATGCCTGGAGGAAAGGAGCGTTAGAATGGAAGTGAAAATAAAATCAATGAAGCATGATGACTTCAAAGACAATGAATATATCGATAAGTTGGTTCAGCAGCTTCGTGAATCGGGTACCAATGTGGTGGTCGGAAGTCTTGATGAACTTATTAACTGGGGGCGTTCTAATTCTTTGTGGCCCCTTACGTTTGCAACCAGCTGTTGCGGTATCGAGTTCATGTCGGTGGGCGCAGCCCGTTACGATATGGCCCGTTTCGGCTTCGAGGTAGCGCGGGCTTCCCCTCGTCAGGCCGATTTTATTATGGTCGCAGGTACGATCGTTCATAAAATGGCACCGGTTCTTAAGCGTTTGTATGACCAAATGGCTGAACCAAAATATGTAATTGCCGTAGGAGGGTGTGCCATATCAGGGGGCCCCTTTAAAAATTCTTATCATGTGCTGAAAGGTGTAGGCGAGATTCTTCCGGTAGATGTTTATATTCCCGGTTGTCCTCCCCGTCCCGAAGCTATGCTTTACGGTATGATGCAACTACAACGTAAAGTAAAAGCCGAACGTTTCTTCGGTGGAGTTAACCGGCAAGAGAAGAGACCGAAAGATTTTGATAAATAAAAACATAATCGAGTTCGATTCATGGGAAATATACAAGAAAAAATATCCAGCTTTATGCCCGAAGCTGTTTTTGAAGAAGGCCAGTATCTGACGGTATCGGTGCCTTCGGGCAAATTGCACGAATTAGCCCGTTTTCTCCGTGATAACGAAGACCTGAAATTCGATAATTTGGCTTCGCTTATCGGAAATGATTGGGGTGAGACTCTCGGAGTTGTTTATTATCTTAATTCAACGGTTTATAATCATTGGGTCATTCTTAAAACAGAAACTTCCGATCGTGAGAATCCTTTGTTATATAGTGTTTGTGATCTTTGGAAAAGCGCTACGTTAAACGAACGGGAAGTTTATGATTTTTATGGAATACGGTTTATTAACCATCCCGATATGCGTCATCTTTTTTTACGGGAAGATTGGGTCGGTTTCCCTTTCCGTAAAGATTATGATGCTAATCCCGAACTGAACCCGATCCCTGTCGATAATGAGGAGTGCAATGATAAAACGATCATGTTGGTAGAAACTCCCGACGGAAAGATCGAAGAAAAAGAACGTATTCTATTTGAAGAAGACGAATATGTGATAAATATAGGGCCGCAGCATCCCGCGACACACGGAGTATTACGGTTTAAGACTTCGCTCGACGGTGAAAATATCAAAAAAATAGATGTACATAGCGGTTATATCCATCGCGGAATAGAAAAGTTATGGGAAAGCATGACTTATCCGCAAACTTTGCATATGACCGACCGTCTCGACTATCTTTCGGCTCATAATAACCGCCATGCGCTTTGTCTTTGTATAGAAAAAGCGATGCAACTGGAAGTTCCTGAAAGAGCGCAGTATATTCGTACGATGATGGACGAGCTGATGCGTATTTCCTCGCATTTATTGTTCTTTGCAACAATGTGTATGGACTTAGGTGCTCTTACTGCATTTTTTTACGGATTTCGCGACCGCGAGAAAGTTCTTGATATTTTCGAAGAAACTTGTGGCGCGCGAATGACGATGAATTATGATGTGATCGGAGGAGTTATTGCCGACCTGCATCCCGATTTTCAGCGTAAAGTAAAAGACCTTATCGCTTATTTACCCGATAAACTGAAAGAATATCATCAGGTATTTTCTGGAAATGTGATCGCTCAACAACGATTAAAAGGGGTAGGGGTACTTTCCCGCGAAGATGCGATTAATTATGGAGTGACCGGCCCTTCGGGACGGGCGTCCGGTTGGGCTTGCGATGTGCGTAAATGTACTCCTTACGGTGTTTATGATAAGGTAGATTTTGAAGAAGTGTTATTTACAGAGGGTGATTCTTACGCACGTTATCTGTTGCGTCTCAAAGAGGTAGAACAGTCGTTACGTATTCTCGAACAGTTGGTAGATAATATTCCTGAAGGGGATTATTGCGCAAAAACAAAACCGGTTATCAGAGTGCCGGAAGGTCGTTATTTTCAGCAAGTGGAAGCAGCCCGCGGAGCATTCGGCGTTTATCTTGAAAGCCGTGGCGATAAAACTCCGTATCGATTGAAAGTCACTTCTCCGGGATTGACGCTCGTTGGTGCGATCGACCACATGACGCGCGGATCAAAGATTGCCGACCTTATCGCTATCGGTGGATCACTCGATTATGTAGTACCCGATATCGACCGATGAAACAGTAATTACAAACTCATATAATTGAAATATATCATGTTCGATTTTTCAGTCATAACCCATTGGATAGATGCTACGTTGCGGTCGTGGATGCCTGGCGGTGCAGCACTCTTTGTCGAATTCGTTCTGGTGGGTGTCGCGTTATTATTGACTTACGCCGTAATCGCATTGGCGTTGATTTATGCCGAACGTAAAGTTTGTGCTTTTTTCCAGTGCCGTATCGGGCCGAACCGTGTAGGACCTTATGGAATTATACAGAGTGTTGCTGACATGTTTAAAATGTTGATAAAAGAACTTATTGAAATAAAACATGTCGATAAATTCCTTTTTAACCTGGCTCCTTATATTGTGGTCGTATCATCGATGCTTGCTTTCGGATGTTTACCTTTCGGACGCGGATTGCAGGTAATCGATTTTAATATTGGGATATTCTTTATTATGGCCGTTTCTTCGATCGGGGTGGTAGGTATTTTACTTGCAGGATGGTCGAGTAACAATAAATTTACGCTTATCGGGGCTATGCGAAGCGGTGCCCAGATGATAAGCTATGAATTGTCTATCGGGTTATCGTTTCTTACGGTAGTCATATTTGCCGGTACGATGCAGACTTCGGCAATTGTAGAAGCCCAAAATTCAGGATGGTTCCTCTTTCGAGGGCATCTTCCTGCAGTGGTCGCATTTATTATTTATTTGGTTGCCGGTTCAGCAGAAACCAACCGCGGTCCGTTCGACCTTCCAGAGGCAGAGTCGGAGTTGACGGCAGGTTATCATACAGAATATTCGGGAATACATTTCGGGTTTTATTATTTGGCCGAATACCTTAACCTCTTTATTGTATCGGGAATTGCGACATTGCTTTTCCTCGGGGGCTGGATGCCTTTGCATATCGGTGGTTGGGAAGGATTCAATCAGGTAATGGATTATATACCGTCTGTAATATGGTTTTTCGGTAAAACTGCGGTGGTAATGTTCATTTCGATGTGGTTTAAATGGACTTTTCCCCGTCTGCGTATCGATCAGTTATTACGACTCGAATGGAAATATCTGGTGCCCATCAGTCTTGTCAATCTTTTTGTGATGGTACTGATCGTAATATTCGGTTTGCATTTTTAATGCCGGAAACGGTTTCATCATATAGTATAAACAGTTTTAAACGATGAATTATGAGAGATAAATTTGGATATATAACTCAGGTTATCGGTCCTGTCGTCGATGTTTCTTTCGAAGATAGCGAATTGCCTCCCATCTATTCGGCTCTGAAGATCGAGCGGGAAGACGGGGCAGATCTTATCGTGGAAGTAGAACAACACATTGGCGAAAGTACGGTACGCTGCGTTGCCATGGATACTACCGATGGTTTGCAGCGCGGTATGAAAGTCATCGATTTGGGACGTCCGTTGTCTATGCCTACCGGCTCGCAGATTAAAGGTCGTCTGATGAACGTAACCGGTGATGCAATCGACCACCTTCCGGCTCTCGATTATACCCATTTGCAGCCCATACACCGCCCTGCTCCAAAATTTGAAGATCTGTCTATCAATACCGAATTTTTATTTACCGGGATTAAGGTAATCGACTTGCTCGAGCCTTATTCTAAAGGAGGTAAGATCGGTTTGTTCGGTGGCGCTGGTGTAGGAAAGACCGTGCTTATTATGGAAATGATAAATAATATAGCAAAAGGTCATAACGGATTTTCTGTATTTGCAGGCGTTGGGGAACGTACTCGTGAAGGGAACGACCTGTTGCGTGAAATGATTGAATCGGGCGTAATCAAATACGGAGAGAAGTTTAAAGAGGAAATGGAGAAAGGTAATTGGGATCTCAGTAAAGTAGATCTCGATGAATTAAAAACCTCTCAGGCTTCGTTGGTGTTTGGGCAGATGAACGAACCTCCCGGAGCACGTTTAAGAGTAGCACTTTCCGGGCTTACTGTTGCCGAACAGTTTCGCGATTCGAATGAAGGAGGAAAAGAAATTCTTTTCTTTATCGATAATATATTCCGTTTTACGCAAGCTGGTTCCGAGGTTTCGGCTTTGTTGGGACGTATGCCTTCTGCTGTCGGTTATCAACCGACGCTGGCTTCTGAAATGGGAGCTTTGCAGGAACGTATTACTTCAACAAAGACCGGATCTATTACTTCTGTACAAGCAATTTACGTGCCGGCCGATGACCTTACCGACCCTGCTCCTGCTACGACATTTAACTTCCTCGATGCAACGACGGTATTGAGTCGTAAGATAACCGAGTTGGGAATATATCCGGCAGTAGATCCGTTGGAATCTACTTCGCGTATTCTCGATCCTCTGATTATTGGTGAAGATCATTATAATACCGCACAGGCTGTTAAACAGTTGTTACAGCACTATAACGAGTTACAGGATATTATTGCTATTTTAGGCGTGGACGAATTGTCGGATGAGGATAAACTTGTCGTTGCTCGTGCACGTCGTGCACAACGCTTCTTGTCACAGCCATTCCATGTTGCCGAACAGTTTACAGGACTTCCCGGTGTAATGGTGCCGCTGGAAGAAACGATTCGGGGCTTCAAGATGATTCTCAGCGGAGAAATGGACGGATATCCCGAACAGGCGTTTATGAATGTGGGAACAATCGATGAAGCGATCGCCAAAGGCGAAAAAATGATGGAACAAGCAAAAGAAAATAAATAATTCGCTATGGATCTCGAAATTATTTCTTCAGAAAAAGTACTCTTTAGAGGTAAAGTACGTCGGGTTACTCTTCCCGGTACGATGGGGTCTTTTACGGTTCTCGAAGACCATGCTTCGTTGCTTTCGACTCTTACGCCCGGAGTAATTGAATATGAGGCCGAAGGAGAAGTAAAAACGGTGCCTATCGATGGCGGATTTGTAGATGTAAATAATAATCGTGTTGCGGTATGTCTGCAATGACGAATGCCGGAAGACGGGAAATTGTCTTTTTTCAAAGGAGATAAAGAAATGAAGAATAAAGTAATTTGTTTGGTCATAGGTTTTCTTACTCTGTTTATTACGGGAGTATTTGCTGCCGGGAACAACGAAGGAGAAGAAAAGCCTTTTGATGCCAAAGAGGCTATTTTCGAGCATCTTCTCGATAATTACGGGTGGGAGTTGCCTTTCTCTCACGAAAATCGTATGCCCTTACCGGTCATCGTTCGTGACCATAACGGAAAATGGAATATCTTCAGTTCTCAGAAACTCGAGCACGGACAGTCATATAATGGTTTTTATATAGCGTCAGAGGGAGATCATAAAGGGAAAATCGTAGGTATCGATGATAACGGAAACGCATATCGTCCTCTCGATTTTTCGATTACAAAAAATGTAATGGCTCTTATAGTGGCGGCCTTCCTTATTTGTCTATGCATTTTCCCCTTGGCTCGTTGGTATCGTAAACACCCTTACAAAGCTCCCCGTCGTTGGCTCGGTTCTATCGAGTTTGTAATCGATTTCGTATATGGGGGAGTGATAAGACCTATTCTGGGTAAGGAGGCTACGAAGTTTGCACCATATTTACTGACTCTTTTTTTCTTTATACTCGGTATAAATATACTCGGTATGATCGTAGTATTTCCGGGAGGGGCCAATTTGTCGGGAAACATTTCGGTAACACTTGTTTTGGCAGTATGTACGTTTTTGGTAGTGAATCTTACCGGAACCAAACATTATTGGAAGGAGATCTTTTGGCCCGATGTGCCTACTTGGATTAAGTTTCCGATGCCGATCATGCCGTTGATCGAAGTATTTGGTGTAATTACTAAGCCGGTAGCATTGATGATTCGTCTTTTTGCCAATATGCTCGGCGGACATCTTATAGTACTGGTCTTAATTTCTTTGATATTTATTTTCGGAACAATGGGAGTTGCGGTACTTAGCGGGACGACTGTATTATCGGTCGCATTTTCGGTATTTATGAATGTATTGCATTTCCTTATTTGTTTTATTCAAGCATATGTATTCACGATGCTTTCGGCTCTCTTTATTAGTTTAGCGAGAGTAAAAGAAGAGCATCATTGAGACTTTCGATATAGAAAAATGATTAATGTATAACTTTTAAAATGTAAATGCTATGTTAGGAATGATTTTATTACAAGCAGCTGCAGCCGGTGCAGGTTTAGCAAAATTCGGCGCATGTATTGGTGCAAGTATAGCTGCCATCGGTGCAGGGATCGGTATCGGTAAGATCGGAGCTTCGGCTATGGAATCGATCGCGCGTCAGCCCGAATCAACTAACGATATCAGAACAAATATGATTGTAATCGCCGCATTGGTAGAAGGTGTGGCTCTGTTTGCTATTATCGTTTGTTTGTTAGCTATATTCTTATAATAAGTAGACATCATGGAACTGTTTAAGCCTGAATTCGGGCTTGTTTTCTGGATGTTTTTTGTCTTTGTGGTGCTGTTTGCCATATTGGCGAAATATGCATGGCCTTTTATCGTAAAAAGTATCGACGAGCGTGCCGATCTTATCGATAAGGGAGTCACTTATTCGCAAGAAGCGAAGGCACGCTTGGACAATGCTACTGAAGATGCACAGGCCCTATTGGCTGAGGCCCATAAACAACAAATGGATATTCTGCGTGAAGCTGCTAAGATGAAGTCTCAGATTATTGAAGAGGCGAAAAAAGCGGCCGGAGAAGAAGCCAAAAAAGTAATGGACGCCGCAGCCGTGTCGATAGAGCAGGCTCGGAAGGAGTCTGAACAGCAATTCCGAAACGAAGTCAGCGAGTTTGCTTTGCAAATAGCTGAAAAGCTTACTCGAAAAGAATTGTCGAAAGATAAGACTCAGATCGAGATGATCGACAAAATGTTGAATGATATAGAGAATAAAAACTGATAGAACATGAACGAAGGGTTAATTTCAAGCAGATATGCCAAGGCTTTACTCAAGTTTGCGTTGGAACATAAGATTACCGATCGCATATATGAGGACGTCAAAATACTCGAACAGAGTTTTGCGACTCATCCCGATTTGCAGAAAGCATTGATTAATCCAGTGCTGACGGCAACCGAAAAAGTTTCGCTTCTGGCTGCGGCTGTTGGTGAAAAACCATCGGAAGAGTTCCTTCGTTTTGTTCGTTTGGTAACCAAAAACCGGCGCGAAGAATTTATGCGTCAGATCGGGTTGATGTATCAGAAGTTGTATCGCGAATCGAAAGGAATATCGCTTGTGCATATTGTTACGGCGATCGGTCTCGATGAGGAAACGCTAGCTAAAATAAAAGAACTGGTACGAGAAAAGGTTAGCGATAAGGTAGAATTTACCTATGAGGTAGACCCTTCTATTATCGGCGGCTTTGTTTTAAAAGTAGATTCGATGCAGCTCGATGCTTCGGTAAATAATGAATTAAAATTATTGCGTTTAAAATTACTAAACAGCAAAAAACGATTATGATAAAACCTAACGAAATATCTGATATTTTAAAACAGCAACTCGACGAGATCGATACCAAAATCGATTTTGAAGAAGTCGGGACTGTACTCGGTATCGGTGACGGCGTTGCCCACGTATTCGGTCTCGATAACGTACGGGCCAGCGAACTCCTCGAGTTTGAAAATGGTGTAAGAGGGGTTGCGATGAATCTCGAAGAGAGCAATGTAGGTGTGATCTTGCTGGGTTCTCCCGAAAAAGTGGAAGAAAACATGAGTGTACGTGGTACGGGTAAGATCGCATCTATTCCCGTAGGTGAGGGTTTACTGGGACGTGTGATCAACACGTTAGGTGATCCTATCGATGGTGCAGGGCCTATACAAGGCGATACGGTACAATTACCGCTCGACCGTAAAGCTCCTGGTGTGATTTTCAGGCAGCCCGTAAATCAGCCGTTGCAAACCGGTATTAAAGCTGTCGATTCTATGGTTCCCATCGGTCGTGGACAGCGTGAGCTTATTATTGGTGACCGTCAGATCGGTAAAACCTCTATAGCAATCGATACGATTATAAACCAGCGTAAAAATTATCTTGCCGGAGATCCCGTATATTGTATCTACGTAGCTATCGGACAGAAAGCTTCTTCGGTGGCTACATTGGTAAATACCTTGCGCGAGCACGGTGCATTGGATTATACGATTGTAGTTGCTGCTAATGCTTCCGACTCTGCTGCGATGCGTTATTATGCTCCGTTTGCGGGAGCTGCTATCGGAGAATATTTCAGAGATAGCGGTCGTCATGCATTAGTCGTTTATGATGATTTGTCGAAACAGGCAGTGGCATATCGTGAGATATCTTTGATTTTGCGTCGTCCTTCAGGACGTGAAGCATACCCGGGCGATATTTTCTATCTGCATTCCCGTTTGCTCGAACGTGCGGCTAAAATTATAGCTAATGATGAAGTCGCCGCTACGATGAACGATCTTCCCGAAGTGCTGAAACCTATGGTAAAGGGAGGCGGGTCGCTTACGGCATTGCCTATTATCGAAACACAGGCCGGAGACGTTTCTGCATATATCCCTACTAATGTGATTTCAATTACCGATGGTCAGATATTTCTCGAAACAGCACTATTTAATCAAGGTTTCCGACCTGCGATCAATGTCGGTATTTCGGTTTCCCGGGTGGGTGGTAATGCCCAGTTGAAAGCAATGAAGAAAATTGCCGGAACTCTGAAAATAGATCAAGCACAATATCGTGAACTCGAATCGTTCTCTAAATTTGGCGGCGATCTCGATCCGGTAACGGAAATGGTGATCGATAAAGGACGTAAAAACAGTCGTATTTTGGTACAGCCGCAGTATTCGCCAATGCCGGTGGAAGAAGAAATGGCCATTATATATTGTGGTACTAAAGGTCTGTTGCAGAAGGTACCTCTCGATAACGTATCGGAATTCGAGAACATGTTTTTACAGATATTACGTACAAAATATCAAAAGGAAGTATTAGATGTATTACATCAGGGCAAACTCGATGAAACGGTTGAAAAACTATTGCATGAAGTTGCTTCGGATGTAGCTAACCGATTTAAGGCTTAATCGTTATGGCAACAATGCGCGAGTTGAAGGGAAGGATCGGTTCGGTAAATTCTTCCCAAAAGATTACCGGTGCGATGAAAATGATCTCGTCGGCAAAATTGCGTAAGGCAGAGCAGGCATTACGTCATGTGTTGCCTTTCAGAGATCAGTTGCAAAATACCATCAATAATTTGTTGGGGGCCGATAGCGATTATCAATCGCCGTTGACCGAACAACGTCCTGTACAACGGGTAGCATTGGTTGTATTCGGTTCTGACGAAGGACTTTGCGGTGCATTCAACGTAGAGTTGATTAAAAAAATGAACGAGACCATAGACCGGCTGGTGGATGAACTCGGATATCGTCCTATGTTTACTGTTTATCCGGTAGGAAAAAAGGTTTATGGATTTGTATCAAAAATGCAGGGTATAGAATTGGGAGATGCACGTTATCTTAACTCTAAAAGTGGTGCTGAAGCGGTAAAACGTATGTCGGATGAACTTACCGCCCGTTTCCTCGACCATATTTATGACAAAGTGGTTCTTGTTTATGACCATTATAAAAGTGTGGGAACCCAGATACTGAGCACACGGGTACTGCTTCCGATCGAAATGAACAGACTGGGAACAGGTGTACAAGGTAAAAATTGCGGTCCGTATATTTACGAACCGGATAGTGAGACTATATTTAAAGTAGTGTTACCCTTATATGTACGCTCTACTTTGCAGGAAACTTGGGCAGAAAGTCGTACATCTGAACAAGCTGCCCGTATTATGGCTATGCAAATGGCAAATGATAATGCAAATAAGTTGCTCGACAGCTTGCAATTAGAATATAATAAACTAAGGCAACAGAGTATTACTGCAGAATTGCTCGATATATTGGGCGGTACAGTGCAGCAATAACCATTTTATACCGGAGAGTATATGCTTTCCGGTATATATTTGAACTGAAATAATATAAACATCAAATACAGACAGTATCAAATAACATTTTATGAAAAGCTTTAAAAATTACGTCGTCTCTTTCTGGAAGGGTTTATGGAGTCTTCTGGTGGGGATGAAAGTGACCGGGAGAGAGTTCGTGACACCAAAGGTGACCGAGCAATATCCTGAAAACAGGGCCACGTTGAAAATTGCCGATCGTTTCCGGGCCGAACTGACGTTGGTTTATGACAAGGACGGAAATCACAAATGTGTAGCTTGCGGTATTTGTCAGAACAATTGTCCGAACGGTACGATCGAAGTCATTTCATCTAAAGTGACAACAGAAGACGGCAAAACAAAAAGGGTATTGGATAAATATATGTATGACTTGGGAAGCTGTACGTTCTGTCAGCTTTGTGTCGTTACTTGTCCGCACGATGCGCTCGCTTTTTCTAATGATTTCGAGCAAGCCGTATTTACCCGTGAAAAATTGGTGAAACAACTCAATCATACTACAGAAAAACCTGTAGGAAACGAATAGTAGCAGTATTATGGAACAAGTAGCTAATCAGGTTATTTTTTATGTGCTTTCGGCAGCCATTGTTATATTTTCGGTACTTACGGTGACGACGCGCCGTATTCTACGGGCTGCCACATATCTCCTTTTCGTCTTGTTTGCCACAGCAGGGTTGTATTTTCAGCTCGACTACCATTTCCTGGGCGCTGTGCAGCTTGCCGTTTATGCCGGAGGAATCGTCGTTTTATTTGTTTTCTCTATTCTTCTTACCAGTTCTCCGGGTGAAAAGTCGGAACGTATCGTAAACAAGAAAAGGATACGTGGTCTGGTCGCTGCATTCGGAGGCGGAGCTTTGTGCCTGTATGCATTGCTTACTCATGTATTTTCTCCTTCTATGTACCTCTTTGGATCAGAAGAGTTAGACATGAAACAAATAGGCCATGCTCTTATGGGAATGGAAAAATATCAGTATATTTTGCCTTTCGAGGCGTTAAGTGTGTTGTTATTGGCGTGTATAATCGGAGGCATCATGATTGCCCGTAAAAGATAAGGAACTATGGAAGAAATACCTATGATTTATTATTTGGTGATCAGTGCCTTTATGTTTTTTGCCGGTGTTTACGGGTTTGTAACCCGTCGTAACTTGCTGGCGATACTTATTTCGTTAGAACTGATGCTTAATGCGGTGGATATTAATTTTGTCGTTTTCAACCGTTACCTTTTTCCCGGACAGCTCGAAGGATTTTTCTTTACGTTGTTCGCAATAGGTATAGCGGCAGCTGAAACGGCTATGGCGATAGCCATTATTATTAACATATACCGAAGTATACGTAATATATATGCTCAGAAACTTGACGATATGAAATATTGATAATAAGCTTATAAACAACGAACTATGGAATATACTTTTATTATACTCTTATTACCGCTCGTCATGTTTCTTTTACTTGGCTTGTGCGGACATAGAATGTCGCATCGTACTGCCGGCCTTTTAGGCACGACAGGATTGGGTGTGATAACGGTACTTGCCTACGTCGTAGCTTACCAGTACTTCTCTTTACCGAGAGTAGGAGCTGACGGGGGGGTGTACCCGACGATAATTCCTTTTAATTTCGAATGGTTGCGTTTTACCGATTCCCTTCATATAGATTTGGGCATTTTGCTCGATCCTATCTCGGTAATGATGCTGGTAGTAATTACTACGATTTCTTTCATGGTGCATCTGTATAGTATAGGTTACATGCACGGAGAAAAAGGTTTCCAGCGTTATTTTGCCTTTTTATCACTCTTCAGTTTCTCGATGCTGGGGCTTGTAGTGGCAACTAATATTTTCCAAATGTATATTTTTTGGGAGCTGGTGGGTGCATCTTCCTATCTTTTGATCGGCTTTTATTATACGAAAGCGTCGGCTGTTTCGGCGTCGAAAAAAGCGTTTATCGTTACTCGTTTTGCCGATTTGGGATTTTTGGTGGGGATTCTTATTTTGTCGTTTTTCTCTCAAACGTTCGACTTCCAGTCTCTTACTACCGGAAACCCATTAGCCTCTATGGCCGGGAAGACATTCCTCGGTTTATCGGTAGCTTCGTGGGCGATGGCTCTTATATTTATGGGAGGAGCCGGTAAATCGGCGATGTTCCCGTTACATATTTGGTTGCCGGATGCTATGGAGGGTCCCACTCCGGTATCTGCATTAATTCACGCTGCGACAATGGTTGTTGCGGGTGTGTATTTAGTCGCTCGTTTATTCCCGGTTTACAGTCAGGTTCCCGAGGTTCTCGACCTTATTACGTACGTGGGAGCGTTTACCGCATTGTATGCGGCGGTGGTCGCTTGTGTACAAACCGATATTAAAAGGGTACTTGCATTTTCTACCATTTCTCAGATTGCCTTTATGATGGTTGCACTGGGTGTTGCGAGCATGAGCCACGGTCTTGGATATATGGCTTCTATGTTCCATCTGTTTACACACGCTATGTTTAAAGCTTTGCTTTTCTTGGGTGCAGGAGCAATCATACATGCGGTGCATTCCAATGAAATGTCGTCGATGGGAGGTTTGCGTAAATATATGCCATTAACACATATAACATTCTTAATCGCTTGTTTGGCAATAGCGGGGATACCCCCGTTCTCGGGATTTTTCAGTAAGGATGAGATTCTGGCGGCTGCATTCGATAAAAGCATGTTCTGGGGTATCTGGATGACTTTGGTAGCGGGTCTTACAGCTTTCTACATGTTCAGGTTGTATTATAATATATTCTGGGGGAAAGAAGCTCATCATGAACATACACCTCATGAAGCCCCGAAAGTAATGGTTTTCCCATTAATGTTCCTTGCCCTTGTGACTTGCGTTGCCGGGTTTATCCCGTTCGGTGAATTTGTAACAAGCAACGGCCTCCCGTATCATATCCATCTCGAATGGAGTGTTGCCGGAACAAGCGTTGTGGTAGCGCTTATCGGTATTTTGGTGGCTACCTGGATGTATAAAACACCCAATAACCGTCCGGCCCGTATGGCTGCTTCGATGAGCGGCCTTTATAAGTGGGCTTATCATCGTTTTTATATCGACGAGGTATATCAATTTATCACTCATAAAATTATCTTCAACGGTATATGTTCTCCTATTGCGTGGTTCGACCGTCATGTCATCGACGGATCGATGAACGGCCTTGCCTGGATAACCCAAAAAGTATCTTATGGCATACGGGGGTTACAATCCGGACAATTACAGTGGTATGCTTGGGTATTCCTTGCGGGAGCTGTTATTATAGCGTTGTTAGTAATATGTCTTTAATACAAACGGAAACAAGATATTAAAAGAAAGAGACTATGAATTTTTTATCATTATTTGTGCTTGTTCCCCTTTTGATGATGGTCGGATTGGCTTTATCAAAAGGAATAAAACAGATACGATGGGTAGCTGTAGTGGGCTCATCCATTCAGTTATTGCTGGCGGTAGGATTAGTTTTCCTGTATTTGCAGGAACGTGCGGCCGGTAATACAGCCGAGATGTTATTTACGGCCAGCTCGATGTGGTATGCGCCATTAAATATTCACTATGCCGTTGGAGTCGATGGAGTTTCGGTGGCAATGATTTTGCTTTCGGCTATCATTGTATTTACCGGAGTCTTTGCTTCGTGGAAGCTCGAACCGCTGACAAAAGAGTTTTTCCTTTGGTTGATTCTTTTGTCTATCGGGGTATTCGGTTTCTTTATTTCTATCGATCTCTTTACTATGTTCATGTTCTATGAGGTTGCACTTATACCGATGTATTTGCTTATCGGTATATGGGGAAGTGGAAATAAAAATTATGCCGCAATGAAACTTACATTAATGTTGATGGGAGGGTCGGCATTTTTGCTGGTAGGTATACTCGGTATTTATTTTCATTCGTCAGTTGATGGTAACTATACAATGAATCTTCTCGAAATAGCACGTAACCATGCGATCCCGATGAGTGCCCAATATCTTTTCTTCCCGTTGACATTTGTCGGGTTCGGAGTTTTGGGGGCTATGTTCCCGTTCCATACCTGGTCTCCCGACGGTCATGCTTCGGCTCCTACTGCCGTCTCGATGCTGCATGCAGGTGTATTGATGAAATTGGGGGGATACGGATGTTTCCGTGTCGCGATTTATCTGATGCCCGAAGCCGCAAACGAACTGGCGTGGATTTTCCTCATCCTGACCGGTATCAGTGTAGTATATGGTGCTTTCAGTGCTTGTGTACAAAAGGATCTCAAGTATATCAATGCATATTCTTCGGTAAGTCACTGCGGATTGGTACTTTTTGCTATACTTATGTTAAATACGACTGCGATGACCGGTGCCGTATTGCAAATGCTTTCTCATGGACTTATGACGGCTCTGTTCTTTGCATTAATCGGTATGATATATGGTCGTACACATACGCGTGATATTCGGGAAATGGGTGGCCTTATGCAGATAATGCCCTTCCTATCGGTTTGTTATGTAATTGCCGGTTTTGCCTCCTTAGGACTTCCGGGGTTGAGTGGATTTGTAGCTGAAATGACGATTTTCGTAGGTTCGTTTGAACATACCGATATGTTCCACCGTGTATTTACCATTGTAGCTTGTACTTCTATCGTTATCACAGCGGTCTATATTTTACGGGTGGTCGGAAAACTGCTTTACGGAAAAGTATATGACGAGCATCACCTGCAATTGAAAGATGCAAGCTGGTTTGAACGTTTGTCGACGATAACCCTGATTATTGCCGTAGCCGGTATCGGTATGGCGCCGTCATGGATCTCAGACATGATCAGTCAAAGTATAAATGTAATTATTGAACGATTATAACAAGAAAGGGTATGGATTATTCAAATTTTTTAATGTTGCGCGAAGAACTGTCACTGATAGCAGTCATTGTATTGCTGTTTCTTTACGACACGTTCGGATCTCAAAAAAGCCTTAAATACTTTTCGGTAACGGCTTGTATTCTGTTGGCTGCGCATACTGTATTAAATAGTATACCGATGGGGAACGGGTCTGCGTTCGGAGGTATGTATAATACTGCTCCGGTGATTTCTGTTGTAAAGACCATACTCAATATTGGTACTTTGCTCATATTTATACAAGCGATTTCCTGGACGAAACTCGAGCATGTCGTTATACGAAGGGGTGAATTCTACGTTCTTACCCTGATAACCTTATTGGGAATGTATTTGATGATGTCTTCCGGGAATTTCCTCCTGTTTTTCGTGGGTCTCGAAACGGCGTCGTTACCTATCGCGGCCCTTGTTGCTATGGAGAAATATCGGCACGATTCTTATGAAGCTGCTGCCAAATATGTATTTATCGCCGTATTTTCATCAGCGCTTATGCTATTGGGGCTTTCATACATATACGGTGTAACGGGTACTCTTTATTTCGATGATATTGCTGCTCGTGTTGTTTCAACACCTTTATTACTGGTAGGTTTGGTATTCTTCATGGCCGGTATGGGTTTCAAAATATCGATCGTACCCTTTCATTTATGGACAGCCGATGTTTATGAAGGGGCTTCAACGCAAGTGACTTCGTATCTTTCGGTTATATCAAAAGGTGCAGCCGTATTTGCCTTTATGATCGTTCTTTTTAAGGTTTTCGCTCCTATTGCCGGAGTATGGCAGGATATTTTGTACGGACTCATTATCATAACCATAACTGTAGGTAATCTTTTTGCGATAAGACAAAAAAATCTGAAGCGTTTTCTCGCTTTTTCATCTATATCGCAAGCTGGTTATATCCTTTTAGGAGTTATTGCCGGATCCACGGCAGGAATGAGTTCACTAATCTATTACGTTCTGGTTTATATATTTTCAAATCTGGCCGCGTTCGGTGTAATATCGGTCATCGAAAATAAAACCGGAAAGTTGAGTATGGATGATTATAACGGTCTTTACCGTACCAATCCCAAATTGAGTCTGGCTATGATGCTGGCGATGTTTTCACTGGCCGGGATACCTCCCTTTGCGGGTTTCTTCAGCAAATTCTTTATATTTGCCGCCGCTGCGGGCCAGGGATATTATATACTGGTACTTATCGCCCTTATCAATACGATCATCTCGTTGTACTATTATTTGCTGGTGGTAAAAGCGATGTTTATCCGTCAGGACGATTGTCAGATCGAAGGATTTCGTTCTGATAACGCGATGCGTTTGAGCATCTCGTTATGTGTGGCAGGTATATTGGCGATCGGTATTGTAAGTGTTATATACGATCAGATATTTTCTTTCAGCAGGTTGGGGCTCTGACCATTTGATATAAAATAGGAAAGACGCGAAATTTTCGCGTCTTTCCTATTTTATAATATTTATTTAAGAAAGATATTGTCTATTCCTAAAGAAACAAGGGAGAGTGTGTCGTCCTGTATTTCGAACTTTAAGAACGAAAATACGATCATAAAATTTTTGTGACGATATATCATGAGTTCGTCGTTATGTTCCCGTATTTCTCTTTCTGAAGGGGACAGAGACGTAATACCGGCCTTTTTTAGTTGTTCCTGTTTTAGCCGATCATAAGATATTTCTAAAATTAAAACATCATTGTTTTTCATAATCAGCGTTTTATCATTATTATATATCGTCATTCCTCCTGTTTCATAGGGGTATACTAAAGAATAACCTTTACAGGAATAAGGTTTCTTGAATTTGGACAGGTAAATTGAACTAGATTTGTTTATGCCATCGATGACATAAGGTAACAATTTACGTGAGATTTCGGCTCTCGATACACCAAAATACGAAATCATGAATTCTCGCCCTTTTTCATTTTCGATATAACGAGACGCGTCGAGTAACCGGTTATATGAATTGGTCTGAATACTATCGATGTGAATCGTATCTACCGGTAAAATAATTATTCCGTTTTCGTATTTTAGATTTAATTCCGCGACCGCTTTTTTCACTTCCCGTATTTGTGAATAAATGCCTATATTACCAGCTGAAATTCCCGGTATATATGTGAAAGTGGCGAATAGAATTATAGTAAGTATCGTAGCATATAAATATTTCCCGGTTTTTCTTGACATAAACATAAACAGGGTCGCTGTCATGATGAATCCACAGATGACGAGATAGGTTCGGGATTGTGTCAAGCCATATTGGCAGATACGGTAAGAAACGCCTATCCAGAACATAGTAACGGCCGGTAGAGCGATAAAACTGAAATTTTTATAGTACCAGTTGTATAACGGTTTATATAAGAAAGGCTGTAATGATTTAGAAATGATCGCAATGATTGTAAAGGCGAAAACCATATAAGCGATACCCCCTTTGGGTAACGACCAGGAAAATAATATAGTCAGGAAATAAATATACAGGATAAGGGTATATATAAGTATGGCCGGGCTAATGATGTAATTGAGCAATATATCACCGAAGTTCCTTTTTTCGGCTTGCTTATATATTACCCGGCGAGAAATGAATGTAAAGAATAAAAGAGGAGTTCCGATAATAAATATAAACATCGAGAGATAGGATAAAAATTCGTTTTCGTTAAATAATTCGACATCGAAAATATAATTTATCGAATAATAGATGCTTACCAAAAGTAAAAAGGCGATTCCTGTAAATAAAACGGCATAGAAGGCGCAAAGTAAATAATGTAATGTATCCGACACGAAAAATGTGTTTTGCTTTTTCCATTTATGTATGGTAACTAATAAAATACCGATAAGAATTGTAATCGGGTAAGCTATAGATGTTACCCAATCGTCGACAAAAATAAAGAAGAAAGGCACGCATAACAAAGGCGAGAGATAGTATATAAAGCGATATTTTGTCTTAAACCAGTCGTTTAAAAGGTAAGACAAAATCATAAACAGAGGTATAACAAACCTGAATTGGGTATTATGAACCCAAACATGTTCTTTATAGAGAACACAAAGAAAAAAACAATAAACCGATAAAGCGGTTTCGGCAGGGAAATTACGTATCGTGAGCGTAATCTGCTTTAAAAAGATGGTGATTTTTTCTTTCATTTTATAATCAAATTAGTTCGTTTTCCACTATTTTATTATTAAACGATTTAAAATTATTGAATTTATTGTTTTAGCTAAACTTTTAGCTTAATTTTTTGTTTTAATTATGATATACATCTTATTATAATTTCGTCGTATCGTTAACGATATTTATTTATAATTTGAAATTCAATTAACAGTTACGGATATACTTTTTCTATATATTTGTATCACTAAAGATCAGACATGGGAATATATATTATATTTATAATATTTGCGTTGATAAGTTTTTTAGTTCAAAAAACTTTACAGCACAAATTCGAAACTTATTCTAAAATTCCTATACCGAATGGGCTCACAGGTCATGATATCGCAGAAAAAATGTTGAAAGATAACGGTATTTACGATGTAAAAGTCTTGTCGGTTGAGGGACGACTTACCGACCATTATAATCCGCAGACACATACGGTAAATCTGAGTCCCGACGTTTATTACGGAAACAATATTGCGGCAGCTGCAGTGGCGGCACATGAGTGTGGTCATGCTGTGCAACATGCCCAGGCATATTCCTTTTTGAATATGCGTTCCAAACTGGTGCCTTTCGTCAGTTTTGCGTCTCAATGGATGACATGGGTATTGTTGGCTGGTATTCTTACTTTGAAAGTATTTCCGCAATTGATGTTATTCGGTATTATTCTTTTCGGAGTGACGACCTTATTCAGCTTTATTACCTTACCGGTAGAAATAAATGCGAGCCGCAGGGCATTAGCGTGGTTGACCAACGCCGGAGTAACGAATGCTTATACGCATGATAAAGCGCAGGATGCTTTGCGTTGGGCTGCTTATACTTATGTTGTAGCAGCATTGAGTTCACTGGCGACACTTATATATTATATTCTTATTTTTGTAGGAGGAAGAAGAAACGACTGACTAAGCTTTTTATATATTTTCTTTGAATAAAAGATCAGGCTGCTTGTGTAAAGCAGCCTTTCTTGTTTTTTGTGTCTTGATCGATCTCTTTGTGTTTACATAGGTTCAGATAAGAAAGTAGTGTCACAATATTCCGTTTTTTGTGTCACGATCGTCTCGAGGAAGAAAAAATTAAATTTATGTTTAAAAAAACAAGAAAATAAATGAATTGTGAAAAGTCATAATACCTATATTTGTGTATATAAAAGTAAGAGTATGAAGAGACGTGAATTTCTAAAAGCAATGGCTGTCGCCGGCATGGCTGCTACTTATGGGTGTTCGGGTAGCGGGAATAAAAACAAGTTGGAAACAATGTCGCAAAAAGGGGTTGCCGCCCCGGGAGGGAATTATGACTTGGTGGCGGTGATGGGAGGCGAACCCGATGTCATGTTTCGTAAAGCGATTGTTGAGGCAGGGGGGATGTCACGTTATGTAAAACCGGGAAATAAAGTTGTTGTAAAACCCAATATCGGGTGGGATAAACGCCCCGAATTCGGCGCAAATACTCATCCGGCTCTTGTACGGGAGATTGTAAAGCAATGTTTTGAAGCAGGTGCCTCCGAAGTTGTTGTATTTGATCATACGTGTGATAATTGGCGCTTGTGCTATGCCAACAGTGGGATTGAAGCAGCAGCTAAGGCTGAAGGGGCAAAGGTTTTACCCGGAAACGAAGAAAGTTATTATTCTCAAGTAGAACTGCCGAAAGGTAAATCTTTAAAATCGGCATTGATTCATAAAGCTATTCTCGATTGTGATGTATGGTTGAATGTTCCGGTTTTAAAGAATCATGGAGGCGCTCAAATGACTATTGCTATGAAAAATCTCATGGGTATTGTTTGGGATAGAGGATATTTTCATCAAAATGATTTACAGCAATGTATAGCCGATTGCTCTACCCTTGATAAGAAGCCGGTATTGAATATTATCGATGCGTATCGCGTTATGCTTAATAACGGCCCACGAGGAACTAACCAGGGAGATGTAGTAATAACGAAAGCCCTTATTTTGTCTACAGATATAGTCGCCGCCGATACGGCTGCTACTCGTTTTTTTAACCAACTGCGGGAAATGCCACTCGAGAATGTCCCTTACCTTGCTAAAGCACAGGAATTGCGGTTAGGTACTATGAATGTCAACAATTTGAAAGTAAAGAAAATAAAATTATAATCCGGAAACCATGTTATTAAAGAGAATAAGACAAATATTGGCCGTATTGGTCATGTTGGGAATAACTTGCTATTTTCTCGATTTCTGGGGAATATTATCCCATAAATTTCATTTCCTCGAACACATTCAATTGGGGCCGGCATTGCTTTCGGGCGGTATGATCGCATTGGTAGCTGCAGTTATCGTGATCGTACTCAGTTTGGTTTTCGGCCGTATTTATTGTTCGGTTATCTGCCCATTGGGTATTTTTCAGGATGTTATCAATCGTATCGCTTTAGCGTTTAATAAGAAAAAGAAGTTTAAGTATATTGCTGAGAATAAGGGTTTGCGTATATCGTTCCTCGTATTCTTTTTTCTGGTGCTGGTTTTTAATATTGCGTTTCTTGTCGCTCTTATAGAGCCATATAGCATATACGGACGTTTTGTTAATAATTTGTTTTTACCTGTATTTGCGGGAATCAATAATGTACTGGCATATATTTTTAATCGTTTCGGAAACTACTCCTTATACCATATTGAGGTTTATATAGCCTCTGTGTCGTCGTTTATTATAGCTTTGGTTTCATTGGTTATCATTGTGGCATTGGCGTTCAAAAACGGCCGTATTTATTGTAATACAGTATGTCCTGTAGGAACTATGCTCGGGTATGTATCACGATTTGCATTATTAAAACCCTATATCGATGTCGAGAAATGTAACGGTTGTACGGTTTGTAGCCGCAAGTGTAAAGCATCCTGTATCGATGCGGCCAAGCATCGTATCGATTATTCCCGTTGTGTCGATTGTTTCGACTGTCTTACGGCATGTAAACAAGGGGCGATAAGATATACCTGGTTTCCCGGAAAAACAACAGAAAAGGAAATACAGAAAAGAGAGACAGGCGGTTTTGCTTCCCGGCGCTATTTTCTCGCGTTGTCGTCTTTAATGGTTGCTACTGCTGTTGAGGCGAAAGTCGTGCCTAAAGGTAAAATATCTCGGGGAAATTCGCCCCGTAAACAACCTATTGTCCCACCGGGAGGATTAAGTGCCGAGAATTTTATCGACCATTGTACTGCCTGTCATTTGTGTGTAAGCAAATGCCCTTCTAAAGTTATTAAACCGGCTTTTACTGAATATGGTTTTTCTGGAATTATGTTGCCTATGTTGTCATACGAAAAAGGTTTTTGTAATTTCGATTGTACGTTATGTTCGGATATTTGCCCTGCTCATGCGCTCAAACCGATAACACGGGAAGAAAAACATAAATTGAAATTGGGAGAAGTGCACTTCGATGTGGAAAGGTGTATTGTACATACCGATCACACGAGTTGCGGTGCTTGTTCTGAGCATTGTCCTACTCAGGCGGTAAGTATGGTTAAATATGAAGGAGAACTAACGATTCCTCATATCGAACAGGATCTCTGCGTCGGCTGTGGAGGTTGCGAATCGGTATGTCCGGCTATTCCTCAAAAAGCAATCTATGTAGAGGGGTTGTCCGAACATGGAGAAGCCCGTAAAATTGAGGAAAATGCATCGGAACGTATTGTTCTCGAGGATTTCGGGTTCTGATTTTATTACAGAGAATAACGTATATAAGGAATTATATAGTTTATACCTGATTAAATTATGAATAACGGCGGTACACATTATAAGATTTAATGTACCGCCGTTGTTTATGTATGCTGTTTATTTTTTTGTTTTTTTCGAGGATGAAGAAGTTTTCTTTTCCTGTACCTTTTTATCGGTATTATCGGTTTTCGGCTTTGTTGGAATTTTAGCTTGAGCAGTTTTTTTAGCTAATGCCGCAGCTTTCTTTTCCGCCTTAGCCGACTTTAGTTCTTTTTGTAAAAGTTCTATTTCAGAGGCCTGATTACGTATGGTTGTAATCAGCGAATTCAGTTCCTCGTTTTCGATCGACGCCGGATATTGGGCTTCTACACGAACGATGAAATCGCTAAGTACATTCATGTAATTGGTAAACGCTTCATAAGGAGTTTCATAAGGGCTATAATGGCTGTGTACGGCACCGTCTGAAAAATGTTTTGTGCACATATAATAAAAATGGTCACTCGTTTGCAAATAATTCCAGTCTTGTTTCAACCTTCTGTCATCGCAAAGCCTTACCCTTTCGGCAACAGAATAAAGTTTTTCGAATGCCTCGTTTTGCAGTACATTTCCTAACCATGCACTGGTATCCCGTTCTTCGTCGGCCCACGATATGGGGTAAGGCATCGATAATGAACCTACAGGTTTCAGTTTGGAAATTACCTCAGACGGTGTGGAGAAAGTAATGCCCATTCCCTCCGCAAAGCGCGGTAATGCCCGCATAAATTCGAAAATTCCGCTTTCTCGTGGTTGTAGTTCCCCTAAAGTCTCATAATTCATAAAGAGATTTATGATTTGCTCTTCTTCGGGAGTGTCGTGTATCCATCGCATAAATTTGTCTGCGGTGAGCGGGTATTCACTCCAGTCATAATTCGAAAAACGGAAAGTGATGTCATCGCTTACTTTTGAGTTTTTCAGTAAAAGCTTAAGTTTGGGAACAACTGTCGAATTGTATAGGTAGTTGGGGCTTTTCCATCCCAAAATATGTTTGGCACCTTCGGTAATACATCCTTTAAATCCGAGGGCCGAAACCATCGAGGCAATATCGTCTGAATATATCAACTCCGTATTGCGGAAAACTTTTGGCCTTACACCGAAAAGGGTTTCTATTTTATCGTCATGAGCTTTTATCTGATTGGCGAATTCTTCGGGGTCTTTTAAAGATGCCAGTGAATGTGCATAAGTTTCGGAAAGCATTTCAACACAGCCCGTTTTAATAAGTTCCTTCATGCTGTCGATAAATTCTGGAACATATATTTCGAGTTGTTCGAGTGCGATACCCGAAATGGAAAAGGCGGCTTTGAACTTCCCGTTGGAGTTTTTTATCATCTCGAGCAGGGTATAGTTAGCCGGTATATAAGATCGTTGTGCAATACGATGCATGATCTCTTCGTTGTTGAAATCGTCGTAATAATAGTGGTCGTTACCGATATCGAAAAAACGATAACGTTTCAGACGAAAAGGTTGGTGTATTTGAAAATAAAAGCAGATTGTTTTCATATCTTGTTGCGTTTAATTCATATATTGGAATTTATTTCCCGGTAATACGGTGGTATATATCGATGACTTTCTGGCCTGCGTATTTCCATTTTATTTCGTCCACTTCTCGTTTCCCTTCGGTTTTTAACTGATGGTACATGGCCGGGTAAGTAATAATCGAGTAAATGGCGTCGGCCATAGCATCGATATCCCAATAGTCGGTTTTTATTACATTGGTGAGAATTTCGGCACATCCCGACTGTTTGGAGATAATGGAAGGAACGCCGACTTGCATTGCCTCGAGAGGTGAAATACCGAATGGTTCGGAAACCGATGGCATGATATATACATCGCTTGCTTTCAGCATTTCATATACCTGTTTCCCTTTTAAGAATCCGGTAAAATGGAAACGGTCAGAAATGTTTCTGCGTGCAGCTAATCGTATCATTTTATCCATCATATCTCCACTACCGGCCATCACAAATCGTACGTTATTGGTTTTCTGTAATACACGAGCCGCTGCTTCCACAAAGTATTCCGGGCCTTTCTGCATGGTGATGCGCCCCAGAAAAGTAACTACTTTGTCTTTTGTGTTTTTGGGCATTTGTATGGCCATGATATCTTTGCTCAAAGGTTCTACGGCATTATGTACTGTCGTTACTTTTGCCGGATCGATATTATATTTTTCAATAACGGTTTTCCGGGTAAGGTTACTTACTGTAATAATGTGATCGGCTTGGTCCATTCCGTCTTTCTCTATTCCGTAAACTGTCGGATTCACGTTCCCTCGGCTGCGATCGAAATCAGTGGCGTGTACGTGTATGACAAGAGGTTTGCCGGTTACTTGTTTAGCATGTATTCCTGCCGGGTAGGTGAGCCAATCGTGCGAGTGTATCACATCGCAGGGAAATGTACGGGCAATTACTCCGGCAACAATCGAATAATTGTTTATTTCTTCCAGTAAATTATCGGGATATCGGCCTGAGAATTCGATGCAACCCAGGTCGTTGGTATGCATGTAATTGAAATCGGCATATATATGATCTCTTAGATTATAATAATCTTGAGGATCCATGTAACGGCCTAATCTTTCAGCTACGGTTTCCCATGCAACGTCACGCCATACAACCGGGGTATTCCCTGCACCTATGATGCGGGCGAAACTTTTATCTTCGTCGCCCCAGGGCTTGGGTATCACGAATGTAATATCCATGTCACCGCATTCCGACATTCCCTTTGTGAGGCCGTAACTTGCTGTTCCGAGACCTCCGAGAATATGGGGCGGGAATTCCCACCCGAACATGAGAGCTTTCATACATCGTGGTTTTTAAAGGTGGTTGTATTTTTTCAATAAATTCAATATTCGTAAAATTTCTCCTACATTGGGGGCAAAGCTGATCGCACCCCTTCCCATGAAAGGTGGATTGCCGTCGAATAATTCAGAAATCGTTCCGATACAGTTATTCGACATTTCTTCTTCAAAGCCGATAAGCATGCGTTCGAGGAACGAGACACCGCTTAATCCGAAAACTTTTAGGTAAGCGTCTGCATATGCGCCCATCAGCCAGGGACGGGTAGACCCTTGGTGGTAAGCTTTATCACGTTCTTCTTGAGATCCAGCGTAAGTGGGATTATATCCGTGACTTTTCGGACTTAAGGTTCTTATTCCTTTGGGAGTAAGCAATTCTCGAGTGACTACATCGAGAGCTGTTTTTCGTTGTGTTTTGTCGAGAGGTGAAAATTCGGTCGAAAGAGCGAAAAGCATATTCGGTCTTACACTCCAATCTGCAAAATTGCCATCTACGTAATCGAAAAGATAACCGCAATCATTGAGGAACATGTCTTTGAAAGACATTCCGCTTTTTTCTGCTAAAGCCTCCAGTTTTTCAATGCGACCGGTTTTTTCGGAATTTACAGGTAGAGATGCCACAAATTTCAGGGCATTGTACCATAGGGCATTAAATTCTACCAGATAACCGCTGCGGGGAATCAAAGGTCGTCCGTAAAGTGTAGAATTCATCCAGGAGATAATCTGGTCTTTACCATTACTGTAAAGTAGCCCGTTTTCGTGTAAAAACAGGTTAGGATGATGCCCTTTCATAATATAATCGATCATTTCATCGATTAATTTACCGTATTTTTCAGAGCACTCGGTAAGAGATATTTCTTTTGCATATTGTTGTAATGCCCAAATACACCATAAAATAATATCAGGCTCGTCTATTTCTTGTATAGTAGTATCTTTTTCGCCGGTTTTCATGAAATGCCGAATCGCCTTTTCGGCTGTTGCCATTATCTTTTCGAACATTTCCTTATCACCGATAGCCAGAGTACATCCCGGTAAAGCGATAAATGTATCTCGTGCACGAACTTTAAACCACGGATAACCAGCCAATAAATAGTTGTCTTTACCGCGTTTGATATAAAATTGTTGCGCCGAGTTTTTCAGGCTGTTGAAAAAACTACTGCGAAAGGTTCGGTTTTTTATTTCCCGAGCATATAAAGCATTTAACGATCGAGGTTTTATTTCTCCGATACCAGCCGAAAAAATAATGCTTTCTCCTTTTTTTATAGGAAGTTCGAAATATCCCGGTACATATAGGTCTTCTTTATATTCGTATCCGCGTTCCTGATCTTTAATATATTCAATTCCTTTGTTCCAATAGGGACCGAATGTAAACGTAACCGGCTTACTGAATTGCATATATAATCTCGGATAGCCCGGATACAAGCTATAACTGATTCCGTTTTCCGCTAATTCGTAACTTTGGTCTATATTCTGATTTTCTACGCATAGTGCATTTGCATTTCTAAATGCCAGGAATGGCCTGAATTGCAGTGTCGTTTCAGAATGTGCATCGACAAGTGTGTATTTTATCAGAATGCGGTTTTCGTGTGATATAAATACTTTTTCTTTTGTAAGAACGACTCCTCCTACTCTGTAAATTGTTTGTGGTACCGATTCACAGGTAAACTCCCGGATGTATTTATGGCCGTTGGGACTGTAACAGTTTCCCTGATATTTGTGTAATCCGAGATTAAAAGGTGCGCCGTGCTGTATTACGGTCTCGTCGAGAGAAGATAAAAGGACATGATTGTCACTGTCCAGTTCAGGGATCGGTATCACTAATAAACCGTGTTGTTTGCGTGTATTGCAATCGACGATCGTCGTGCAGTGATAAGCCCCTGATTTATTTGTTCGCAAAATCTCCTTAGGGAGGGATTGCTCCAAGTTTATCATTAAACTTTTGTCAAACTTCAGATAACTCATAGATTTATTAAGATAAATTGACTGTTATGAATATTAAAGTATTAGATTTAATATAAATTTTTTATTCTGCCGAATATAGCGAAATTAAATTAATAAACAAAATTTATAAACAGCTAATTCGAATAAGACGGTAATAAAATAGTCCGCTTTTAATTAAAGTTTAAAAAAATGCTGAGTTCTTGTTTTTTTATTCGGAATAGAATAACTTTGAATAATTGTGTATTTATCAAAATGATTATTCAATGACGATCTCCGAGCCAAAAAGAATGGTTTATGCCTTGGCTTTCCCTGCTTTTTTTATTCTTTTGCTTTGGATTGTCCGAGTGATCGAATGGGAATTCGGTTACGACTTTTCGTTTTTGGGTATCGAACCCCGTCGATGGCAGAGCCTTCTACATATATTTACCTATTCTTTTATACATTCTGGTTTTTCTCATTTATTAGCGAATACGATTCCTTTATTGGTATTGGGATGGATTTTATTTCTTTTTTATCGGGATGTAGCACCGAAGGTGGTGCTATGGCTTTGGATTTTATCGGGAATATTTACCTGGCTTATTGGACGTACAGGCACACATATCGGTGCTAGCGGTCTTATTTACGGACTGGTTTTTTTCTTGTTTTTCAGTGGTGTTTTCAGAAAAGATTTTCCTTTAATGGCTGTTTCTCTTGTCGTAGTTTTTTTATATGGGAGTATTCTTTGGAATATGTTTCCCGTAGCTGAATATATCGATCCTGATGTTTCCTGGGAGGGGCATTTAAGCGGGGCTATGTCAGGATTTATATTGGCGGCAGCATTTCGTCCCCGCATATCACAGAGAGAAATTTCCGAAGATGATGAAGAATGGCCCGAATGGGCAGACCCTCCCTTTTTGGAAAAAGAAGATGAGTTTCATCAAAATCGTGCCGAAGATATTAATGAGGAAAAGATGCCAAAAGAGTGACAAGATTATCGATAAACATCCTTACCGAAATTGCCAGCAGGATAATTCCGAAAAATTTACGTAACACATAAATGCCTCCTTTCCCTAAAATCCTCTCCAACACATGTACATATCTGATGACGATGTAAATAACCGCAATATTCATTACCAATGCTATAATGATATTGAGAAGACTGTATAACGCACGTAACGAGAGTAATGCGGTAAAAGAACCAGCCCCGGCGATAAGAGGAAATACGAGGGGGACGATAGTTGTAGTTCCTTTGGGACCGTCCATTTTAAATATTTCTACTCCGAAAATCATTTCTACCGCCATTACGAATATAACCAGTGAACCCGCAATAGCAAAAGATGAGATATCTACATGAAACAGTTGCAATACCATATTCCCCATAAAGAGAAATGCGATAAATGTAGCAAGAGAGTAAAATGATGCTTTCCATGCACTTATTTCATTCCCTTTTTCTTTAAGATCGATAATAATCGGAATGAGACCTGTAATATCTATTACGGCAAACAGAACGACGAATGCGCTGATGACTTCCTGAAAACTGAAACTTAATTCCTGCATAAAACAAGTATTTTATTTTGAGATTACAAAGTTAACAAAAAAAAATAAATCAATTGTTTATAAACAATTAAGATGATTTTATGTTTAAGTATCACTGGATTATGATTATTATTTATAAATTTGGCTTATTAAATTATGAATATAATGGATAGTATGTATGATGTACTCATGCAATTGCCTTTATTCCAAGGGGTAAGCAGAGTAAAAATTTCTGAATTAATAGAAAAGACCAAATTCCATTTTTTGAAATATCACCAAGGGGATAAAGTGGTTTCTAAAGGGGAAGAATGTACTCATTTGAAATTTCTTATTTCCGGAAGGGTACGTTCTGAAACTACCAATCGTAGCGGGAAGATTAAAATATCCGAGGTGTTGAGTGCTCCCAATGTATTAGCTCCGAATCATATGTTCGGACGCAGTACGTATTATCCATCGGATATGTATGCCGTAGAAGATACGGGTATTATGCAGCTCGATAAAGCGACTTTTGTAGATATCATGCAGAATGAGCCTATTTTCCTGATCAATTTGTTGAATATCATTTCTCGCAGGTCTCAGAAGAGTGTCGAAACTTTTCTACTTTTATCATCGGGAAATGTGAAAGAAAAACTGGCTTTTTGGATTTTATGCTTAACCCAACGGCGTTCTACCGATATACGTATTATTTGCAAACAAAAAGATTTATATACTTTTTTCGGCGTACAGCGTTCTATTTTTATGAATGCGTTGAATGAGCTCAAAGAAGACGGGATTATCGATTATACACCTCGTGAAATAATGATTCTCGACAGAGATCGATTGAAAGGCGTGCTGAATGAAGAGGATGATACAGATGAATGTTGATTTTTATTAAAATAAATATGAAAAAAGCCCGATTTTATATCGGGCTTTTTTATTCTTGGCGTTGTATTTTTTAGTTTTTATTCTGTCGTTTACGTTCGTTCTCGTCAAGGATGATTTTACGTAATCTGAGATGATGAGGAGTTACTTCCACATATTCGTCTTCTTTGATATATTCCAATGCTTCTTCGAGACTGAATACGACGGGCGGAATTATTTTCGCTTTATCATCTGCCCCCGATGCACGCATATTGGTCAGTTTTTTCGATTTGGTTACATTTACGACGATGTCTCCCTCTTTTGCATTTTCTCCGACAACCTGGCCGGCATATACTTCGTCTTGTGGGAAGATAAAGAATTTTCCTCTGTCTTGTAATTTGTCAATAGCATAGGCGTATGCCGTACCGGCTTCCATAGCAATGAGCGATCCGTTGGTACGACGTTCTATATCTCCTTTCCAGGGTTGATATTCGAGAAACCTGTGGGCCATTATAGCCTCTCCTGCAGATGCAGTAAGTACGTTATTACGTAATCCGATGATTCCGCGCGATGGAATTACGAATTCCATATGAATACGATCATTTTGAGTTTCCATACTCATCAGGTCTCCTTTGCGTCGGGTGACCATGTCGATGATTTTACTCGAGTATTCCTCTGGAACATTTACTGTCAGTTGCTCTACCGGTTCGCATTTTTTACCGTCGATCTCTTTGATTATAACCTGTGGTTGGCCAACTTGAAGTTCGTATCCTTCCCGACGCATAGTTTCGATAAGCACCGATAAATGAAGCACCCCCCGGCCATAAACTGTCCAGGAATCTTCATCTTCTGATTTTTCAACCCGGAGAGCCAGATTGCGGTCGAGTTCTTTTTTCAGTCTGTCGGCGATATGCCTCGATGTTACAAATTTACCGTCTTTTCCAAAAAACGGAGAATCGTTGTTGGTAAAGGTCATCGACATGGTCGGTTCGTCTATCGCAATACGTGGCAGTGGCTCGGGATTTTGCAGATCGGCAATGGTATCACCGATTTCGAATCCGTCGATACCTACCAATGCGCAAATATCTCCCGACCCGGCTTCAGCGACTTTGGTGCGTCCGAGACCTTCGAATAAATGAAGTTCTTTGATGCGGGTTTTTGTTATCGATCCGTCTTTTTTACAAAGTGCGACATCTTGCCCTTCTTTTAATTTTCCCCGGTGAATGCGTCCGATGGCAATGCGTCCTACATAGGAGGAGTAATCGAGTGAAGTAATTAGCATTTGCGGAGTCCCATCGAGATAAACGGGTTCGGGAATATATTCGATAATTGCATCGAGCAGGGGAACGATGCTGTCAGTTTGGTTATGCCAGTCGGCCGACATCCAGTTTTGTTTAGCCGATCCGTATATGGTCGGATAATCGAGTTGCTCTTCTGTCGCATCGAGACTGAACATTAAGTCGAAAACCATTTCGTTCACTTCATCGGGACGGCAATTCGGTTTATCTACTTTATTAATTACTACAAGCGGTTTCAACCCCATTTGTATTGCTTTTTGTAATACGAATCGAGTTTGAGGCATGGGACCCTCAAATGCATCGACCAGCAAAAGGCAGCCATCGGCCATGTTGAGAACGCGTTCTACTTCACCACCGAAGTCGGCGTGTCCCGGGGTATCGATGATGTTTATTTTGTAGTCTTTGTATCGTATCGAAACGTTTTTAGATAATATCGTAATACCTCTTTCACGTTCCAGGTCGTTATTATCGAGAATAAGTTCGCCGGAATTCTGATTCTCGCGAAATAATTGACCGGCTAAAAGCATTTTATCGACCAATGTCGTTTTACCATGGTCGACGTGAGCAATGATAGCAATGTTTCTGATCTTTTGCATAAAATATATTTTGAGTCGCGCAAAGGTAGCATAAATTTTTTTACTATGAGAGATGCATTTTATATTTTATAATAAAGATACTGTTATTTAAGAGATTCGTTCGGTAAATTTTGAGTCTGTTTATTTAGAATTAAAAATAAAATGCAGATGAAATGATTGTTTTTAAAAAACAAATATTTACCTTTGTGCGCTCAAAGAATTTATTAACAAACAAATCAAGGAGAAATGTATTTAACTTCTGAGAAAAAAAGAGAAATCTTTGAGAAATACGGAAAGTCCAATACTGATACTGGCTCACCCGAAGCGCAGATAGCATTATTTTCATACCGTATCTCTCATTTGACTGAACATTTGAAGTCAAATCACAAAGATTATAGCACTGAGAGAGCTCTTAAAATGTTGGTAGGTAAACGTCGTCGTTTACTCGATTATCTGATAAAGGTGGATATCGAACGATATCGTACTATTATCAAAGAGCTTGGGATCAGAAAGTAAGAAATTACTTGGAAAAAAACAGAAAGTCGCCTCCTATCAGGGCGGCTTTTTTTATGCCTTTTTCAAATGTAATCATATAATACTGTATAGGTGGGTGTGTTATAATAATTTTACGTAATACGATGCCTGTTTTAGCGTAAAGTTTTGTATTTTTGCAAGAAATTGTGTTCCACTATGATTTCACCCCGAAGATTGGAGGCGTGAAATCGATCGGATTTATGATGAAAAAAGAAAATAATATACAATGAGTATACTTGAATTAAGTGAACAGGAGATAATAAGACGAGGAAGTCTTCAGGAGCTTCGGAATCGGGGAATCGAGCCTTATCCGGCTGCTGAATATCAGGTAAATGCCTATACTAAAGAAATAAAAGAGTCTTTTAAAGATGAGGATGAGCGTCGTGAGGTTTCTATCGCCGGCCGAATCATGAGTCGTCGTATTATGGGAAAAGCTTCTTTTATAGAATTACAGGATTCTAAAGGACGTATTCAGGTATATATATCCCGTGATGATCTTTGCCCGGGAGAGGATAAAGAACTTTATAATACTGTTTTTAAGAAATTACTCGATATAGGTGATTTTATCGGTATCAAAGGATACGTATTTCGTACACAGATGGGTGAAATCTCGGTACATGCGCAGGAGCTTACCGTATTATCTAAATCGTTAAGACCGCTTCCGATCGTAAAAATGAAAGATGGGGTGGCTTACGATGCTTTTGAAGATCCCGAAATGCGGTATCGTCAACGTTATGTCGATTTGGTCGTAAACGACGGTATTAAAGATATTTTTATCAAGCGGAATAAGGTCTATAACTCGATGCGGGAATATTTCAACGCTCAAGGATATATGGAGGTGGAAACTCCTATTTTGCAGTCTATCCCGGGCGGTGCGGCGGCTAGGCCTTTTATTACGCACCATAATGCACTCGATATCCCTTTGTATTTACGTATTGCGGATGAGCTGTATTTAAAACGTCTTATTGTAGGAGGTTTCGAAGGAGTATACGAATTCTCTAAGAATTTCCGTAATGAGGGAATGGACCGGACTCATAATCCCGAATTTACCTGTATGGAGATTTACGTTTCCTATAAAGATTATAACTGGATGATGTCGTTTACTGAAAAGATGATCGAAAAGATATGTTTGGATGTAAACGGTACGACCGAAATTAAAGTAGGGGAGAATATAATCAGTTTTAAAACTCCTTTTAAACGGGTTACAATGATCGATTCCATCAAAGAGTTTACGGGGATCGATATTACCGGTATGACTGAGGAACAATTACGAGACGTTTGTAAGCAGATCGGTATAGAGGTAGACGAAACGATGGGTAAAGGAAAACTTATCGATGAAATATTCGGTGAAAAATGTGAAGGGAATTACATTCAGCCCACTTTTATTATCGACTATCCGATTGAAATGTCGCCGTTGACAAAAAAACATCGTGATAATCCTGAACTGACCGAACGTTTCGAGCTGATGGTAAACGGGAAAGAATTATGCAATGCATATTCAGAGTTGAATGATCCTATTGATCAAAGATATCGTTTCGAAGAGCAGTTGAGACTCTCTGAAAAAGGAGATGATGAAGCTATGTTTATCGATCAGGATTTTATCCGGGCTCTCGAGTACGGGATGCCGCCGACTTCGGGAATGGGGATCGGAATGGATCGTTTGGTAATGTTGATGACCGGACAAACGGCTATTCAAGAAGTGCTTTTCTTTCCGCAGATGCGCCCTGAAAAGGTACAGAAAAAGGATGCTGAAGCAAAATATACAGCTATAGGAGTTCCGCAAGAATGGGTTTCTCCCGTACAAAAAGCCGGTTATTTGACCGTTGAGGCCTTGTCTGAGGCAAACCCGAATAAATTGCATCAGGAAATTTGTGGAATTAATAAAAAATATAAGCTCGACATGCCTAACCCAACGGTCGACGAGGTAAAAACATGGGTAGAAAATGCGAAATAAGCAGTAAATATAAATATCATGGATTTTCCCGGAAAAGTAGCGATCATAGGAGGCGGTACCTGGGCTACAGCAATAGCCAAATTGGTATTATTCAATGTAGATTCTATCAATTGGTATATGCGTCGGCGCGACCGAATTGCCGATTTTAAGCGTTTGGGGCATAATCCCGTTTATTTGTCGAGTGTGAAATTCGATATTGATCGTATCAATTTCAGTTCGAATATAAATAAAGTGGTAAGAGAGTCCGATACGTTGGTATTCGTTACTCCGTCCCCTTATCTTAAACAGCACTTAAAGAAACTTACTGCGTCGATGAACGATAAATTTGTTCTCTCGGCGATAAAAGGTATAGTTCCTGATGAAAATATGATTGTTACCGATTATTTGAAGAGATTCTATAATATACCCGAAGAAAATCTTGCAGTGATCGGTGGTCCTTGTCACGCCGAGGAAGTTGCTCTCGAACGATTGTCGTATCTTACTATCGGTTGCCCTGATGTTACTCGGGCACGTAAAGTAAGTGATTTGTTAAGTAATCATTTTATCAAAGTATCTACCTCTAAGGATGTGGAAGGGATAGAATACGGATCGGTATTGAAAAATGTATATGCGATTGCTGCCGGAATTTGCTATGGCCTCAAATACGGAGATAACTTTCAAGCGGTACTTATATCCAATGCGATACAGGAACTTAATCGGTTTATTAATGCCGTGCATCCGATGAGGAGAGACATTTGCGATTCTGTATATTTAGGCGATCTTTTGGTTACCGCTTATTCGAGATTCAGCCGTAATCATACATTCGGAACGATGATAGGCAAAGGGTATTCTGTGAAAACAGCACAGATAGAAATGGAGATGATTGCCGAAGGCTATTATGGGACTAAATGTATTAAAGAGATAAATGAAAAATATAAAGTAGATATGCCGATTCTCGATACGGTGTATAATATATTATATAATAAAATGTCGTCTTTTGCGGAAATAAAGCATCTTACTGAGACGTTCAGATAAAGAAATGTAAAAGAGATATGGTCAACGACCATATCTCTTTTTATTCCCGATAATTATGACTATTTTTGATAAGATCAATTAAATATTTAAATAACATCTGTATGGAAACGATTCGAGTTAACATCGGCAAAGCATTAGGTGGTGCGGTGAATGAAAAGGATGTTTTTGCTTATGCGAAAGCGGTTGAAGAAAGTATGGTAAAGTTGCATGAGGGAACCGGAAAAGGAAATGATTTTTTGGGTTGGCTACATTTGCCGTCTTCTATTACCGAGGGTCATTTGTCTGAGATAGAAACTGCCGCAAAACAATTGAGAGACCGCTGTGATGTTGTAGTAGTAATCGGTATCGGAGGAAGTTATTTGGGCGCTAAAGCTGTTATAGAGGCATTATCAGACAGTTTTGTGCAACTGAAAGGAAGCGGCTCGAATCCGATGGTACTTTTTGCGGGTCAAAATATAGGTGAAGATTATTTGTATGAATTACTGGACCTGCTGAAAAATAAGAGTTTCGGGTTGATTAATATTTCAAAATCGGGGACGACTACCGAACCTGCTATCGCTTTCCGTTTATTGAAAAAAGAACTCGAGTCACAAGTTGGAGAAGGAGAGGCGAAAAAACGTATCATTGCTGTTACTGATGCTTCTCGGGGAGCATTGCGTAAATTGTCCGATATAGAAGGTTATAAAACCTTCATCATCCCCGACAATGTCGGTGGACGTTTTTCGGTTCTTACTCCGGTAGGATTGCTTCCTATTGCAGTAGCCGGTTTCGATATTCGTAAATTGGTTGCCGGAGCCGAAATTATGGAAGCAGAATGCGGTATAGATATCCCATTCGATAAAAATCCGGCAGCTGTATATGCTGCGACTCGTAATGCATTGTATCGGGCCGGGAAAAAGATCGAAATATTGGTAAACTTTAATCCTAAGCTTCATTATTTTGCCGAATGGTGGAAACAGTTATATGGTGAAAGCGAAGGTAAAGATCATAAAGGAATTTTCCCTACTTCAGTAGATTTTACAACCGATCTTCACTCTATGGGACAGTGGATTCAGGATGGGGAACGTACGATCTTCGAAACTGTACTTTCGGTTGAGAAAATGAAACACAATGTTTCTATTCCGAAGGATGAAGAGGATCTTGACGGCTTAAATTACCTTGCAGGCAGACGTGTTGACGAGGTGAATAAAATGGCCGAATTAGGAACTCAGATCGCTCATGTAGATGGAGGTGTGCCTAATCTGAAAATATCGATTCCTGAAATATCGGAAAAATATTTAGGGGAACTCATTTATTTCTTTGAGAAAGCTTGTGGTATCAGCGGTTATCTTTTAGAGGTGAATCCTTTCGATCAGCCGGGGGTCGAAGCTTATAAGAAAAATATGTTTGCTTTACTCGAAAAACCGGGTTATGAGGATGCGACAAAAGCAATTAAAGCCAGATTATAATTAGCGTGATAATCAGGACTGGCGGCCGTTTTTTTATAAAAACGGCCGCTTTTTTATTTTTATAAAAAGGATACGCAATAAGTCGATCGATCTTTCGTTTCTTTTTTTGAGAAGAGCTTGAATGTGTTCGGATAAAAAGTATATAATGGGATCATTTATAATAATCGTATTATGAAAACTTTACTATAAATGCATATATTAATTATAAAAATTATTCATAAAGCATTTTTTTTGATATAAAATATCGTCTCTTTTAGTATATTTGCAATGATACATATTTTGTGTATATCAAAAACAATACCTGAAGATCGCAAATAAGGGGTATTTATTGTTTAAATTAGAGGCGTACTTTTCCCGCCATGAATCGGAAACCGGGATCGTGTATCTTTCGTACGCTTAAACTTGGTTATTTTTGTAAATCGAATATCTTTAAAAGATAGAGTTTTATAGTTTGAGTTATTGTTATCAATGATTTGATCGTGGTGGTATATATTAAGAATAAAATTTTTTTTCCCGATTATTGTTTACTATTCTTGTTTTTAATTTTATCGGTTGTTCCGGTAAAAGCAGGTTATGTAGTAAGCAAAGTAGAAAATCTGGAGAACGGTTTATCGAACAGTTCAGTTCTTTGTATGCATCAGGACCGCCGAGGATTTATTTGGGCCGGTACATATGACGGGTTGAATCGTTACGATGGACTCGATGTGCAGGTATATCGTTTCGAATATGGGAATAAGTATTCGTTATCGAGCAATATAATGCACGGGATATCAGACGCTGATAATAATTGTTTGTGGGTAAATACTTTTTTAGGTGTCGATAAATTCTCATTAGATACTAAAAAAGTGGTGGAGAGCTATCCGCAATTCAGAGACTCTAGTGTATTGGTATCCGACAAGAATGGTAATGCTTGGGTGATTACTCGCAAAAATCATATTTCTTATTATAATCCTGAGTTACATCAGTTTCGAGAAATTTCTTTACCGGGGATTATTCCCGAACGAATAAAAACGATCTTTATCGATGATTATAACACTTTATGGATATTCGGTGCGGATAATCGTATCTTGAAGGTGAATTATAGTTTTAAAAAAGGATATGATCCGGAAGATATCGAATTAAATGTTCGTAATATCGCCCTTCATGATAAAAATACCCAATATGCTTTTTATGATGACGGTATTATCTATTTTATAGATTCTCTTAACAAATTATATTCATTTAATATAGAGCACCATAAAAAGACATTTATAAAAGATGTTTCGGAGTTGGTGAATAAATACGGTATCATTTCGTCGATACTATCCTGTGATGGTGATATTTTGATATCGTTTAAAAGCAATGGTGTTTTAAAATTGCTTTCTGATAATAATTATCGGGTAGAATTCGTGAATATGAATATTGGCGTATTTTCGATGCGGAAGGATAAACGTCAGAATATTATATGGTTGTGTACCGACGGGCAAGGGATTTTAATGTATCATAACAGTTCCGATTTATATCGTAACATAATGCTCGATCAATTGCCTTATAGTATCAATAAGCCGGTTCGTTCGATCTATACCGACGAAAACGGTGATTTGTGGTTGGGAACTAAAGGTGACGGTATAATACGCATTAGTAAATACGACCGGATTGGTAAAGGTAAAATACCGGTGTCACAAGTATCATATTATACGACCGAAAACGGGTTGTCGAGCGATCAGGTATTCGGTATATTACGCAGCCGATATCGCGATATTATCTGGATCGCCACAGAAGGCCCGGGATTTTCTTATTTTTCCAATAAAGATTCACGGATGCATTCGTTGATTAACCATACGGGAAAAGAAATAAAATGGGTACATTCTGTGTATGAAGAAAATGATTCGGTGCTGTGGATGTCGACAGCCGGAATGGGGTTATTGCGCGTAGTCGTCGAAGGACGTACCCCGGATATAAGCGTAAAATCGGTAAGACGTTTTCTGTTTTATAAAAGCGGAAATCTTTGCAGCGAATTCTTTTCGATGAGTTATGATGGTCATAATACTTTGTGGCTCGGCAGCCGTGGCGGATATGGAGTCATACGATTTAATATCCGTACTTATGATTATGATTTTGTTTCAAATGACATTTCGGCGATAGGTGATGTAATTTGTGTATATCAGAGCCGGGATTCGGTATTTTATTTCGGAGCCAGTTCGGGACTATCCAAAGTTTGGGTCGATGAGAATGGCAAACAGCAGGCTCAACAATTCGATCGTAAAGACGGTATTCTGAATGATATGATACATGGTATACTCGAGGATGATAACGGCTGTATTTGGATGGGGACGAATAAAGGTCTTGTGAAATATAATCCGAAAAACAATTTCTTCCATAATTACTTTAAATATGGTACCGATGTGGTAGAATTTTGCGATGATGCTTATTATCGGTGTCCTTATTCCGGGCGTTTGTTTTTTGGAGGAGTAAATGGTGTGGCGTGGGTAGAACATGATGAAAAAGTAAATCAGGATTTTTTACCAGAATTTTATTTTACCGGTCTTGAAGTAAGAGGGGAAGACAGAAACCTTTTCGATTTTATTAAAAAAGAGAAAGGAACGCTTGTATTGCCTTTTTCTGATAATTCTTTTTCCGTTTCTTTTGTTGCCCTCGATTATATCGACGGTAAGCATTATGAATACTATTATAAGCTTGAGAATTTCGATTCTCATTGGATGAGTACTCAGAAAGTAAATGAAGCTTCTTTTACAAATCTTCCGGCCGGGCACTATATACTTAAAGTAAAGTATAAAAACGATGTTTATGATTCGGAAGATAAATTTTTCTCGTTACCCATTACGATTTTGTCTCCTTGGTATTGTTCACCTTGGGCCTATGTAGCGTATATAATTATATTCCTGCTTATCTGTTCGGGAGTTATATATGTAGGAATGAGAAAGATAAAGCAACGCCAAATGGCAATTGCCAATAAGTTGAAGGAAGAACAACGAGAAAAATTATTTCAGGAGAAGATCGATTTCTTTACCAACATAACACATGAGTTTTGTACGCCTTTAACGCTTATAAATGGTTTTTGCGAGCGTATAATGACTTATGAAAAAACCGATAAAAAAATTCGGGAATATGTTTCGATGTTACAATCTAATTCTCGTTATTTGAATGATCTGGTTCAGGAAATCATCGATTTTCGTAAAATAGAAGAAGGTGGGCACATCGAACGTCATATACGTCGTGTATCTATTGCAGAATTAGTAAATCGGTGGGTTTTACCTTATAATGAAGTGGCAAGTCTGAACGGTATAGAATTTATAACGAAAGTTCCGGAGGATTTATATTGGAATACCGATACTTCCTGTCTGGGGAAAATTGTCGTGAATCTTCTTTCCAATGCATTTAAATATACGCCTCGAAACGGAAAGATAAGTATTCTGGCCGAGATTCGGGATTCGGAATTAAAGATTATCGTTCATAATACCGGTAATGGTATCGAAGCCGATAAGTTATCGACACTTTTCGACAGGTATAATATTCTTGAGAACATGGATCGTAATGCTTATACCGATATGACTTCCCGAAATGGGCTCGGCTTGTCGATATGTCATGGAATGACTGATTTGCTCGATGGGAATATATCGGTGAGAAGTGTGGTTGGAGAGTATGCGGAATTTGAAGTGTCATTGCCCGAATTACAGGTAGATGCCGATAATAATGAAGAAAGTACGGTTATGTCTGCAATTTCTGCAATACAGCAGCCGCAAATATCCGATTTGGAAGTTATAAAAACCGGTATCGATCCGGATAAGCCTCTGGTGCTTGCGGTAGATGATAATAAAGAAATTATCTGGTTGATAGAAGATATTCTTAAAGACGAATATACGGTACTTAAGGCGAACAATGCTGATGAGGCTTTTTCTATTTTAGAGAAGCAGACTCCTGATTTGATAATTACAGATGTCCTAATGCCGGGAATCGATGGTTTGGAACTTGTCCGCCGTATACGGTCGAATAAGTATACCAAATACATCCCGCTTATCATTGTTTCGGCTAAAGTAACGGATCAGGATCAGACCGACGGGTTGAAAATGGGAGCAGATGCATATTTGACCAAACCATTTTCTTCTGCTGTGTTGTATTCTATGGTGAATCGCCTGATATCGAATAAAAAAGGATTGAAAGATTATTTCAGTTCCCGGGAAAGTGCTTATGAAATGACCGATGGGATATTGGTACATCAGGAAGATAAAGATTTTCTTGATGCCGTGATAAAAGTAATTAACGAAAATCTCGACGAAGAATCATTACGTCCAGAAACCGTTGCGGAGAAAATGGGGATGAATACCCGAAGCTTATATCGTAAGTTTAAGAAGGTTTCTTCGTTATCCCCCAGTGATTTTATAAAAGATTATCGTTTTTCTTATGCTGCAAAATTGCTTTTGACCACGAATCTTTCCGTTCAAGAGATTATTTATAAGGTCGGAATGTCGAATAAATCTTATTTTTATCGTGAATTCTTTAAAAAGTATAATATGACCCCACGTGAATATCGACTTAAAGTTTGATATTTAAAAGATTATGAATAAAATAGTTTGCTAAACCGGGTTAGTGGAAAAATAATTAAAAAGGTGTTATAATTTACCATAGGTAGATTGTGACACCTTTTTGTCGTGGTAAGAAACTTTGATATATATTTTACAGGTTAAATTTCGGAACTTTATTTTAGTAATAAAGTATAGAGAGAAATTTTTTTATTCGTAACTTAAAATCAAAGACGTGAAAAAACTTACACATTTTTGGAAACTGCCTTCTGGTTTATGGAAGACAGTAGCGTTGGGACTGCTGCTTAGTGTCCCTTCCGTCACGTTCGCACAGACGGAAATCAGTGATGAGGCGGGTCTAAAAGGAATTACCGATATGAACGGTAGTTACAAACTGACAGCCGATATAACTTTATCGGATGGATTTATTCCTATCGGAACCGATGGTAATCCTTTTACAGGAACTTTTGATGGAAACGGTTTCGTTATTAAAAACGCTGCGTATGATGGCGGTACTAATAACAAAGTCGGCTTTTTTGCTGTGGCCAAAGGTGCTACCATTACAAAACTCGGCCTTGAAAATGTAAATTTCAAAGGTAAACAAGATGTGGGCGGTTTGGTAGGACAGGCGGTTGAAAATGTTACTATCAGCGAATGTTATGTTACCGGTTTTGTAACCGGATCGGACCACGTAGGTGCCATTATCGGTGGTTGCAGTAATGAAAACGGCGAGAATAAAGTGACCGATACTTATTCTACAGCTATAGTTATATCTATAAGTAGTCAGGCGGGAGGTATGGTAGGTACCACCAAAAACATAATATTGGATAAATGTTATTTTTCCGGTATTTGCAGCACGAGCAATTCGAATACCGGAGGCTTTGTTTCTTTATTGGAAGGTGCTACTAAAATAACTAATTCGCTTGTTGTTTCTCCTTATCTAAATGGTTCGGGTTCTACTCATCGTTTTGTCGGAAATAATAACGGCCGTACACCGGAACTTGTTAATAATTACGCATGGGAAGGTACTCAGTTAATTCAAGGAGGAACTCCGAAAACCGTTACTGATGGTGGCGATATCGCCGGTGTAGAAGGAGGATCGAAAACATTAGATGAAATTAAGTCTGCCGATTTCCAGACCACAACCCTTACTTTGGGAGACCAATGGAAAATCGAGGCAGGTGCACTCCCTGTATTAGCTTGGCAGAAAGAATATTCGGCACTCGATTATCTTTATGGTATGCCTGCGACCTCTAAGGTTAAAGCTGGAGAAACAAATACGTTGAGTGCGTATTCTACTTTCGGTAAGACAGTTAAGTATGTATCGAGCAATCCTGAGATTGCAACGGTTGATGAAAATACAGGTCTTGTAACGGGAGTTGCTAAAGGTGATGTGACGATTACAGCTTCTACCGAAGCCGATGCTCACTCTCTTGCTTCATCAGTTGAGACACAATTGAAGGTCGTAGAAGTTGTATATAATATTACGACAGCCGATGAGTTGGATAATATTCGTTTTGATCTCGCAGGTGAATTTACTTTGGCAAACGATATCGAACTTACCGAAGATTGGACACCTGTAGGTACAGATAATGCTCCGTTTACCGGTAAATTTGATGGTAACGGACATGTGATAAGCGGTTTGAAATTCCAGCTTCCGGCTCAGGATCGTTCCGGTTTCTTCGGTGTAGCGAAAGCTGCTGAAATTTCTAACGTAGGCTTTGAAAATGTAAATATCAATGGAAATGCCGACGTGGCTGCCATTGTGGGTAAAGCTTGGGGTACTAAAGTAACATCTTGTTATGTCGCCAATGGTTACATCGAGGGTCGCGACCATGTGGCCGCCATTGTAGGGGGTACCGAAAACGGAAATGAAGGTACTACGGTGATTTCTAATTGCTATGCAACCGTAGATATCTATTCGAGAGACTGGCAGGCAGGTGGTATTTTGGGTACGATGAAAAATGCCCAGGTATTGGATTCTTATTTTGCCGGTTCTGTTGAATGTCGCGGAGGACAGACTTGCGGTATCGTCGGATTGGTTGATGGAGAGAGTGATAATAATGCGGTAAAAAATGCGTTGTGTATCGCTACCAAGATAAATGGTCCGGGTATGCTTCGTATTGTTTCTACTCAAGGCCGCCCTTGTGTTCTCGAAAACAATTATGGATTAGTAGGAGATAAAACTATCTCTGAACAGGATCAGAATTATGGCCTTGGCAAACCTCACGGTGCAAATCTCGAAACCGATCCTCGGTCGGCCGATATCATTACTACGATGAATTGGACTGCGGATCAATGGTGTATGAAAGATGGAATTTATCCGGTACTGAGTTGGCAGAACGGTCGTACGATCAATATGAAATTAAATGATATTTCTGTTCCTGCTATTCTTTTAGTAAAAGGTCTGCAAACTACTTTTGATCTTTCTAAAGAAGTGATGACTAACTATGGTTTAACTTGTAAATCTTCTCTTACATGTACTTTAGATGGAGAAGCTGCGGCTTCTACAGAATTGGTCGATGGAGTAATTACTTTGAAAGACGAAGCTCAGGCCGGCGATTTCGAAGCTACATTCGGCTGTTCTGACCCTGCATTTAGTATAATAAATTCTGACGAAGTAAAATTGCAGGTTAAGATATTGGATGCTGAACGGAATATTGCATCTCCCGAAGATCTTAGATTGGCTGCGCAGTATCCTGTAGGTCATTTTAAACTGACGAATGATATCGATATGTCGGGTGAAAACTTTGATGGTATCGGTTCTGAAGCTCAGCCGTTTATCGGTTCTTTCGATGGCCAGGGACACAAAATTAAAAATATTACCCGCAGACCTTCAGGTAAGAAAACCGGAGCGTTAATCAATGTATCTAAGGGTGCGACAATTACCGGAGTCGGTCTCGAGAATGTAGATATAGAAAACATAGATCAAGATATTGCCGGTCTCGTGGCTTATTCTCAGAACGATAATATTTCTTTGTGCTACGTAACAGGTAGAATTAAAGGGAATGATCATGTGGGTGCTATTACAGGTGCTTCACACGGTTCTACGATTAAGAATTGTTATGTAAACGCAACGGTAGAAACTGCAGCTTATCAAGCAGGAGGTATTACGGGAACGGCAGATGCAACGGTATTCGAAAATTGTTATGTTGCCGGTAGTGTTACCTCCTCTACCCAAGCAACCGAGTGGTTCTATCGTGCCGGTGGTATTATTGGCCTTACCGATGGTCCTGATTGTACGTTGACCGGTATCGTGTCTTTGGCATCGGTATCTTCGCCTGTAAGTGGCAAATTCTTGTCGATGGCCGATAACGCTTCTTGCGCTCTAACAGCCTTTACAAACTGTCTCTATGACGAGGGTAACGAGGCTGTTTCGAGAAACGAAGAGTCTGCTGCTACCAATGCATATGAACTCTCGGATTCTTATAAAGATAGTCCCAGAAAGAAAGCTGAAGACGCAAGACCTTTGGCCGCATTCAGTGATCCCGCTACGTACGCAGGTATTGGTTGGGATATGGATAATGTATGGGGATTCTCTTATGGTGAATCGCTTCCTACATTGAGATTATTCGGTATGGAACAATATATCGAAATTTCTACGGTTGAACAACTGCAAGCTATTAACGATAAACTCGATGGTAAATATATTCTTACTGCCGATATCGATCTTGCTCCTGTTGAATGGACTCCGATCGGTTCTGATCAGGCTCCGTTTACGGGTACGATCAATGGTAACGGTCATATCATTAAGAATATGTTGATTACCACAAACGCTGATAGAATCGGATTTATTTCTGCTGCTAAAAATGCGACTATTTCTAAACTCGGATTCGAAAATGTATCGATTAAGGCCGGTAAACAAAATGTCGCTGCTGTTGTAGGTTTGGCCAAAGGTGGTGTAACGATCGACCAGTGTTATGTAACGGGAACCATTCTCGGAAACGATCATAATGCCTCGTTTATTGGCGGTTGTAGCGGAGATCAACCGATGAATACTGTTTCTAACTCTTATTCTACGGCTGTTCTTATTGGTGGTCAGTGCGGTGGTATTGCCGGAACGACAAAACCGATAACAGTAGATAAATGTTATTTTGCCGGTTATATTAAAGCTAATAGCAGCGGTTTTTCTAATGGTGGCGGTATTGTTGCTTTACCCGAAGGCGGTGACGATGCTTCAATAACGATCGTTACAAACTGTTTCTCTGTTGCACCTTATATATATGCAGGAGAATGGGCTGGAGAAGGATGTAATCGTATTCTCGGTAATCCCGACGGAAAGAAATATACATTAACCAATAACTACGGTTTGGATGTTACTATTCTCGATCAGAAAGGAAATATTCTTACTGCAACCAGTGATGTTGCCGGTTTTGATGGTGAATCGAAGACTATGGAAGAACTGAAATCTGCAGATTTCCAAACCAATACTGTCGGATTCGGATCGGAATGGAAGATTACTGACGGAACGCTTCCTGTTTTAGCATGGCAAACAGTTCCGGCAAATCTCGATGTTATCTACGGATTGCAGACCGGAATCTTAAAAGGTGAAATAGGTTCCACAATCGATTTGAATGCTTATTCGTTATTCGGAAAAGATGTTGTTTATACCTCTGGCAATACAGATGTAGCGACAATCGAAGGTAACGTCGTTACTATCGTTGGCAATGGAGAAAGTGCAATTACGGCTTCTACGGTTGAAGATGCTCATTCTAATGCTGCTACAGCATCGTTCACTTTATCTGTAGTAACCATTAAGACGCAGATCGAAACTGCAGAAGATCTGGATAATATCCGTTTTAAACTCGATGCAGAATACACTTTAGTAAATGATATCGATCTTACCGAAGTTGAATTTTCTCCGATAGGAACTACTGATGCTCCGTTTACTGGAAAACTTATTGGTAATGGGCATATTATCAAAGGTTTAGTAATAAATACACCTGAAGCTGATCGAGTAGGTTTGTTCGGAGTAACGAATGGCGCTACGATTTCTCAGGTAGGACTTGAAAGTGCAAATCTTAAAGGTAAAGCTGATGTTGCTGGAATCGTTGGTAGAGCTTTCGCTACAACAATTTCTGAATGTTATGTAGCAAACAGCTATATCGAAGGATATGATCATGTAGCTTCATTAGTCGGTATGACAGATGGTTCTGGCTCTAGCATTTCTAACTGTTATGGAATTGCAGAAATCGTTTCTACTGGATACCAAGCAGGTGGCCTCGTGGGTGTATTAAGTAATGGAACGGTAGAAAAATCGTATTTTGCCGGATCGGTTAAATGTAACATTCAAAATACTTGCGGAATTGTTTCATTGATAGAAGGAAATGAACAATCCTATATTAAAAATGTATTATGTTTGGCAACAACGATCGATGGTGGCGTATCTTTGCGTATTGTTCCCGGAAACGAAAAATGTACCCTCGAAAATAATTATGCCGCACCTTGGTTGTTAATCGGTAAAGGTGAATTAGGTACGGTTCCTGAAACAGACTACAATTATGGCCTTGATAAACCTCACGGAGCGAATCTTCCTGTAAGTGCAACTTCTGCCGATGTGATTACGACAATGGGATGGTCTTCTGATGTCTGGACAGCCGACGGAACTTATCCTGTCTTGAAATGGCAAGATAAAGTATACATGACAATTGTAGATGTTCCGGAATCTGTAACACTTTCTGAGGTTGATGAAACAACGACTTCAGACTTTACGAAGAAACCGGTTACCAATTATGGTATGACGCTCTTATCGGGTCTCTCATGTGAGATTACAGGTGATGCAGCCGAATCGGTTGTAATGACTGATGGTATTTTGAGTATTAAAGATGGTGCTGAAACCGACGGTACTTGTTTGTTGACATTCGGAGTTACGAATGCAGAGAAGTATGTGTTGATAAATGCAGAACCTGCAACGACCGATGTAACGGTAACTCTTGATACCGATGCTATCGATGGTGCAACGGCAGACGGCTATAAAGTGACTGTATCAAATGGTCAAGTTATAATCTCCGGATTGACAAATGCTCAGGTTGCTCTGGTTGGCATGAATGGTCAGGTTGCAGCGCAACTGTCGGGTCAGTCAGGTACTGTAATGATTGATATTCCTACTTCAGGTGTATATGTAGTACGTATTGTAGAAAATGGTACTGTATATACTCAAAAAGTAATGAATTAATCAGTTTCGAATGATTATATTATCACGAACAATTACATTATTGTTCGTGATAATTTGAAAAAAATAAAGGCATTATAAGTAATTTCGAGTATCAAATAGAATATATACAGTGTTTTATGCGAAAAAATGCTCTGAAATAGCCGTAGTGTCATAAATAGCAAAAAAGGTGTCATAATCTACAAAGAGATGATTATGACACCTTTTTGTCTTACACAGAAATCTTTCCCTATTGGTTTATCCCCAAATTTGACATGAAATAAAGAGTAAAAGTGTTGAGATCGTGTTCCCTTTCCCTCTTTATTCCACTTATTAGTAACTTAAATTAAACGACATGAAAAGACTTACGCAATTGTCAGGGCTGTCTTCACGTATGTTGAAGATGGCTTTTGTGGGGCTCCTTTGTTGTGCCCCTTCCGTAATGTTGGCTCAGACTCCGATTAGTGATGAAGCTGGATTAAAGGCGATAGCCGATGATCTGGGTGGTCACTATCAGTTGACAGCCGATATTACTTTGTCTGGTGACTGGACTCCGATAGGAACTGCAGAAGCTCCTTTTACCGGAATCTTTGATGGAAACGGATTTGTAATTAATGGATTAAAAGTCGATACCCCCGAGGCGGATAAAGTGGGGTTGTTCGGTGCTGCTAATGGAGCCCAAATTTCTAAAGTGGGTCTTGTGAATGTATCGTTAGCGGGTAAACAAGACGTAGCTGGTATCGTTGGTAATGCGGCAAACGGTACAGTTGTCGAAGGCTGTTTTGTATCTGGTATCATTAATGGTGCAGACCATGTTGCCGGTATTGTCGGTGGTTTCGGAGCGAGTGCTACGGAAAAAAGCCGGGTGAAAGATTGTTTTTCTACGGCCTTGATTATTTCCTCTCTCAGCCAGGCTGGAGGTATCGTAGGTACTTCGTATGACGTAGATATTGTAAATTGCTACTTCTCGGGTATTTGCGAGAATAAATCGAATACCGGTGGTATTGTGGCGTTGATTGACAATGCTTCGGAAGTTTGGGGTAACGAAGCGACTAATATTGTCGCTAGTTTCGTGGCTTCTCCTTATTTAACCGGAAACAATGGCCGAGTTCATCGCATTTTGGGGTATGCCGGTGATACTCCCAAACCATATACTATCTCGAATTCTTATGGTTGGGAAGGGACCCTGATTAATGGTGTTGCTATCGATCCGGAAGATCCCACCCAAGATCCTTCAGGTATGGACGGTGACAAAAAATCATTGGAAGAACTGAAATCTGCTGATTTTATTACCAGTACTTTAGCATGGGATGCAACTATATGGACTGTAGGAAATTCTTCTTTACCTTTATTGAAATGGGTTAAAGATAAAGGTATAAAAGAATTCGATCAGGTTTATGGTTTGCCCGAAGATTGTAAGATGGTAAATAACGGTACGAAAACTGTTGGCGCTTATTCTACCTTTGGTAAAGTGGTAACTTATACCAGCAGTAATGAGGCTGTTGCAACTATTGCTGACGGTGTTATTACTTCTAAATCAGTTGGTACTACAACTATTACCGCTTCAACAGTAGCAGACGATAATTCTAATGCCGCTTCTCAAAGTTTCGAACTTACTGTTATCGAAGTTTCTCCTACAATCGCTACGGCTGAAGAACTCGATAATATTCGTTATAAACTCGACGGTGAATATACTTTAACTGCTGATATCGATCTGGCAGGTGTTGAATTTGCTGCTATCGGTACGGTAGATGCACCTTTTACCGGTACTATTAAAGGTGAAGGACACATTATTAAAAATCTTACAATTAATACTCCCGATAATGACAATACCGGTTTCATCGGTGCTGCCAGTGGAGCTACAATCGAAAAATTAGGTTTTGAAAATGCAAACGTTAACGGTAATGCAAATACCGGTGTTATCGTCGGACGTGCAGCTGGTACTACTGTATCGCAATGTTATGTAGGTAACAGTTATGTAGAAGGTCGCGACCATGTTGCTGCTATTATTGGTGGTACTATGGATGATTGTCTCGATCCTCAGAGTCAAATCGTTAACACTCTTATGACCGACTGTTATTCTAATTCGGAAGTTTATTCAAGACAATATCAGGCTGCCGGTCTGATGGGTACGATGATTGCTGCTGTAATAGAAAATTCTTATTTCAGTGGTATTGCAAGATGTCCGGGTTCTAATGTCGGAGGTGTTGCTTGCCTGGTTGATAAAGAAAACACATATGCACGTATTGAAAACAGCCTTTGTCTTTCTCCTTATCTGATCGCTGGTAACGGTAAGCGTATGGTTGTATTCGGCGGTGAAACTAAAACTGCTCAGGTGATAAATTGTTACTCATTGCCTACCACAGCTTATGGTAAAGATTTGAACAGCCTTACAACTCCGAGTGTAGAGGAAATGGGAGACAATACTGAACATGGAAATCCATTGGAAGAGGTAAGTTTTGCAAAAGATGAAACATTCTATGCTGAAGCTGCTGGCTGGGATATGACGAATACCTGGAAAATGGTAAATGGTTTGTATCCGGTGCTGAAATGGCAGAATACTCCGATTGATGTACATGTAATCGGTGCTCCTGACAATGTTGACCTTATTGTAGGTGTTCTTCCTTCGACTACACTTACTCATATTTATGGTTCTAACGGACAGAATGTAAAATATAGCTTTGATAGCAATTTATTCCGTACTGACGGTGTTGTAAACGATGCTCATGAATTATTCTTGAACGTAACGAGAAATCCGTCTGAAATGACTGTTGTTACATTTACACCGGAAGCTGATGATTATGGTAATGGAGCAGTAGAAGGAACAGATGTTAAAACAGTCGGTAAATCATTCACGGTAACAGTTTATCTCGAAGATGGAGCTAACCGTGAAATTAGAACTCCTCAGGATTTAGTTGCCGCTCAGAATTTTGTTGTAGGTAATTATAAACTGATGAATGATATCGATATGACCGGTGTTACATTCACAGGTATCGGTACAGAAGATAATCCTTTCACCGGAACATTTGATGGCCAGGGACATCAGATACGTAATATTAAATGTATCTATACGGGAAGTCCTAATAAGAAAGGCGGTTTATTTAATGTAACCAGAAGAGCTACTATTACTAATTTAGGAGTTACCGATCTTAATTTCTCTGCAAAGGGTCAGGATGTCGGTGGTATCGTAGGTTGGTCTGAAGGTGATCTTATCTCTCAGTGTTATGTTACAGGTAGTGTAAACGGTAACGACCATGTGGGCGGTATAGTGGGTAAATCGGTAAGATCTACAATCGAAAACTGCTACTTCAATGGCGATATGAATACCGATAATTACCAAGGTGGTGGTTTGGCCGGTGTATGTATGGCTACTACATTCAAGAACTCGTATGTTGCCGGTCAGGTAAGATCTATTTCTACAGCAAGCTGGTTTAACCGTGCCGGTGGTATTTTGGGTATGGATGAAACCAAAGCTTCAGAAGGAAGTAGCGATCTTACGACTATGAATGGATTGGCAGTAATGGCTAACATCGAAGCCGGTCTGGCTGGACGCTTTATTGTAACTGCTGACGGAACAGGTTCTGTATTGAAAGAATTCAATAAGTGTCGTTACGATATGGCTGCAACCTTCAATTCTGTTTCCGGAGAAGTAGGTAATCCTAACTACGAACAATCTACCGATTTTGCCGGATATCCCAGAGTAAGTGAATCTGATGCTCGTGCTTCTGAAGAATTCTACAAGCAAACTACTTATGTAGAAATGGGATGGGATTTCGATAATGTATGGACGATAGAGGAAGGAGTTTCTTATCCGACTCTTAAAGTTCAGAAACCCTGGGATCCTTCCGGTATCGAAGATAATGTAGCGGAATCTGCTTACAAGATCGTAGTAAATGGCGGTATTGTAACGATAACCGGTATCGACAAAGCTGATGTAAGTCTGTACAATACCAACGGTCAGTTGATTAAACAAACAGTTGGTCAGGATGGAATTGCAACCTTGTCTTTGCCGACAACAGGAATTTACATTGTGCGTATTGTAGAAAACGGTAAAGCTTATACCGAAAAAGTGCTGAATTTATAATTATTAATAATAGAGATAATAGCCGTTGGTAAAACGGCGGCTATTATTTCTTTTTTCCATGAAATCGAAATCTAATACTAATTATTTACTTAACTCTCTTTTAGAATTATCTCATTAAATATTAATTATTTAAATGTGAAAATGCATGAAACAAATTCATTTGAAGTTGCATTCGATTAAACTTTTTGCGGTATTCATGATGCTTTTTGCCTCAATATCGTTTGTCGAAGCAGCGCAAAAATTAACAGGTCGTGTTACCGACACCAAAGGTGAACTGATGATTGGTGTAACAGTAACCGAAAAAGGTACGAACAATGCGGTAATTACCGACGTGAACGGTACTTATAACATTGTGCTCCAAGGTGCTAATCCTGTGATTTCGGTAACGTATATCGGATTTAAACCACAGGAAATTAAAATTAAGCCGAATCAGACTCTTTTAGATATCGTTCTTGAAGAGAATGTAACGGCTATGAATGAAGTCGTTGTCGTAGGTTATGGCGAGCAACGTAAAATCGCTGCCGTAGGTTCGCAATCACAATTGAAAGTAGGCGATATGAAAATGCCGGCTGCTAACTTGAGTTCTTCTCTGGCAGGTCGTCTTTCGGGTGTGGTATCGGTACAGCGTACCGGTGAACCGGGACACGATGATTCGGATATCTGGATTCGTGGTATCTCTACTTTTACTAACCAGAACTCTAAACCGTTGATTCTTGTGGATGGTGTAGAACGTGATTTCTCTCAGATCGACGTTAACGACATCGAGTCTTTCACGGTTTTAAAAGATGCATCTGCTACGGCTGTTTATGGTGTGCGTGGTGCTAACGGTGTTATCCTTATCCAAACAAAACCGGGTAAAGTGGGTAAACCGCAATTCTCTCTCGATTATTATGAAGGTTTTACTCAGTTGACTTATGTTCCTGACATGGCCGATGGTTTCCAATATATGGATGCTGCCAATGAAGCCTCTCAGAACTCAGGAGGTCCTGTGTTGTTTAAACCGGGATATATCGAAGCTACTAAAAAAGCATATGGTCTTATACCCAACGATAATCCTCACCTGTATAACAAATATCTTTATCCTAATGTTGACTGGATCGATGAACTGTATAAAGACTGGGGACATAATCGTCGTTTGAATATGAGTGTACGTGGTGGTGTGCCCAATGCGACATACTATGTTTCGTTGTCTTACTATGATGAAAGCGGTCTTACCAATAAAGGTGATATCGAATCTTATGACGTTACGATGAAATATCGTCGTTATAACTTTGTATCGAATGTTGACTTGAAGGCTACAGATAAGACTTTGATCAATGTGGGCGTTCAGGGATATTTTGCAAACGGTCATTATCCTGCAGAAGGTTCGGGAAATATTTTCGCTCAGGCAATGGATGTAAGTCCGGTAGCTTATGCTAAAGAATACCCCGATGGTTCTGTTCCGGGAACTCAGTCGAACGGTGACTATCGTAACCCGTGGTCTGATTTGACTCGTCGTGGATATAAAGAAGAATATACGACAAAAGTAAATATGAATATCAAACTTACTCAGGACCTCGATTTCTGGAACTGGAGTAAGGGACTTAAAGTATATGCTTTGGCTGCTTTTGACGTAACTTCTGGTCATACTGCAAGTTATACCAAACGTGAAAGTACATTCTTTATCAATTCTTCAAAAGATGAAAATGGTTTATGGGTTAATCCTTATAACGAGGACGGTACGCTGAACCTGGTTCGTACTTATGAAAGTGGTAATCCTACTTTAGGATATGGTAATGGACAAAATGGTAACCGTACTTTCTATTTCGAAGCTGCTTTAAACTATGATCGGGTATTTGCTCGTAAACACAGAGTAGGGGCTATGTTCCTTTTTAATACAAAAGAACTCAGATATACCGATGTTGGCGATCTGATCGCATCTGTTCCTTATAAGAACCAGGGTATCGCTGCTCGTGCGACTTATTCATATGACGACCGTTATTTCTTGGAACTTAATATGGGTTATAACGGTTCTGAAAACTTCGCACCCAGCAATCGTTTCGGTTTCTTCCCGGCAGTCGGTGTGGGTTGGGTACCCTCTAACGAACGTTTTTGGGATCCTATCAGACCGTACGTATCGTTCCTGAAATTCCGTTATACCGACGGTAAAGTAGGTAGTGACGTTATTGGTTCTCGTCGTTTCGGATACATGACTCTTATGACAGATGGTAACGCTGGTTATAGATGGGGTTCTACCTCGAAATCAGGTGTCGCTATTTCAGATTACGGTGTTAATGTAAAATGGTCGACTTCCCGTAAGAGAGACTTTGGTGTCGATCTTAAATTCTTGAATGATAATTTGTCATTCGTATTCGATTATTTCCACGAACGTCGTGAGGGAATTTTCTTGCAGAGAATTTCTGTTCCTGACTATATCGGTTTGAATAACCTGCCGATGGGTAACCTCGGTATTGTTGAAAACCATGGTTATGAACTTTCTATGGACTATACTCAGCCCATTACTAAAGATATAACATTAACGGTACGTGGTAACTTTACTTGGAATGAAGATAAGATCATCGAAAATGACGATGCTCCTCCCGCATATCCTTGGTTAGATAGAAAAGGTTCTAACGTATTGGCCCGTTGGGGATACGTTGCTGAAGGTCTTTTCACCAGCATGGAAGAAATCGAAGCATCTCCTTTGCAGTTCGGTGAAACCGCAGGAGAACCCCGTAAATTGAGCCCTGGTGATATCAAATATAAAGATATGAACGGGGACGGTGTTATCGACGAATACGACCAGGTAAAAATCGGTCGCGGTGATGTGCCTAAGATGTATTATGGTTTTGGTGGTGACCTGAGAATTGGAAATCTTTCTTTGAGTGTATTGTTCCAGGGTGTAGCTAAAGCAGACCGTAATCTGAGCGGTTCAAGTATTATGCCGTTCCAGGGTGATGGTGGTAAAGGTAACCTTTATGCAAATATCGGAGATCGTTGGAGTGAAGATGATCCTACTAACCAGAATGTATTCTATCCTCGTTTAGGCTATGGTTCTTCTGATTTCTCAAATCAGAACAACTTCAAAACAAGTACTTGGTGGAAACGTGATGTAAGTTTCTTACGTTTGAAACAGGTGAATATTTCTTATTATTTCCCGAAAAAATGGTTCGATGGAACTCGTGTAAGCGGTGCTCGTGTATATGTTATGGGAACGAACTTGCTTACCTGGTCGAAGTTTGATTTGTGGGATCCCGAGTTGAATACTAATAATGGTGTCAGCTATCCTAATGTAAGAACTTATTCAGTAGGGTTAAGCTTTAATTTTTAATTAATAAAGAATATTGACAAAATGAAAAACAAGATAAAAGTAGCCTTGCTTTCAGGATTGTTACTGGTTACCGCTTCGTGTAACGATTATTTCGACACGGTTCCCGGTGAACGTATGACCCTTGAGTCGGTTTTCCAAAGCAAAGAATTGACAGAAAAATTCCTGGCTAATGTATATTCGTACATTCCCGATGAACATAACCAACGTCAAGGTGGTAGTACAGTGGGTGTATGGACTGCAGCCAGTAGTGAAGCTGAATTTACCTGGTCGGGTGTAAACTCGAATGAGGTGAATAATGGTGCGGTAAATGCAACTTCAGGTTGGGTTAACCGTTGGTGGATCGAATACTATAAAGGTATTGCTAAAGCAGGTATCTTTATGGAAAACGTAAATAAAAATCCGGAACTTACCGATGAACTGAAAGTTCAGTATTATAATGAGGCCAGAGCATTGCGTGCTATCTATTATTTCTGGATTTTCAAAATATACGGACCTTTCGTAATCCTCGACAAGGTATATCCTGCCGATGCTACGAATGAGGAAATGAATTTACCCAGAAATAGCGTTGACGAATGTATCAGCTTTATCGATAGTGAGTTGGCTGCTGTACGCGGTAATCTCAGTGTCGCTCATAGCGGTGGTGAATTTACCCCTATTTTGGTAGGTCATATCAACCGTGATATTGTAGATGCTGTTCGTTCACAACTTTGGTTATATGCAGCCAGTCCCCTGTTCAATGGTAATTCATTTTACAGATCATTGGTTAATGCCGACGGAAAACAATTATTCCCGCAGACAGAAGATAATACGAAATGGGAAAAAGCCCGTAATTATGCCGGTGATTTCCTGAAAACGTATACCAATTATAAACTCGTTACTTTGGATGCCAATGGTGAAGCTGTAACGGATATGAAGAAAGTCGATCCGTATAATTCGGTTCGTTCTGCTGTATATTGGGAATCTGTAACGCCTAACTCTGAAATGATTCTTTATCGTAAGGATGGTGCTCATAGTGTATTCTATTATGATATGACTCCTTATCATAAAGGTGCAAGCGGTAGCTATAAAGGTGGTACCGGTAAAGATGCTACTCAGGAAATGGTAGATTTGTACTTTATGAAAGATGGTCGTCGTATCGATGATTGGATTGCTGACGGTACATATCCCGATTATCCTTTGAATACCGATTTGGGAGACGATATTTATGATTATCTTAAATATGGTGAAGGATATAATGACCCGATTACGGGAAGAACATATATTGCTGCCAGAACCGGTAAAGACGTCTTGGCTCAATATTATGACCGTGAAGCTCGTTTTTATGCCGACATTACTTTCAACAATCAGAAATGGTTAGCTACTGATGCTACGATTTATACAGGTTTGGCTCGTGATGGTAATTCAGGTATGGATGCTGCATCGAATGACTATTCTCGTACCGGATATGTTGTACGTAAAGCTGCTACATCTAAAGCATGGACTGCCGCTGAAGGTAATATCATTTTGATCCGTCTGCCGGAAATTTATCTGAACTATGCTGAAACTTTAGCGGAATGTCAGAATCGGGGTATCGCTCCTCAGGCTAGTTCTGGAGTATCCGATCAATATCAAACAGCGATCGATTATGTAAACATGATACGTGCACGTGCCGGAATCCCGGGTTATAGCTTTACTGCAGGTACAACAGATGCTCGTGGATTAACTTGCATACAGATCGATAAGGACTATACTTCTATAATGAATGTAATCCGTCGCGAACGTACGATCGAATTGGCATTCGATAATCAACGTTACTTCGATGTTCGTCGTTGGAAAGTTGCCGGAATGGCTCAAGGTGATGGTTGGGTATATCCGACGTATCATAGAGGTGGTGAAGGAGGCGATACTTATGGCCTTTCTTATGACCGTGCAGAATACGATGGTTTCTATATTAAAAAACCGTTCGAAACCCGTAGTTACAGCGAACGTATGAATCTCTTCCCGATTCCGCAGGCTGATATCAACCGTAATCCGTTGATGAGACAGAATACCGGATGGATGTCTGAATAATCGGATATGAATAATAACAAATAAGGCGCTGAATTTTTCAGCACCTTATTTGTTTATTAATATTTTTATTATAAGGTATTAATCTTTAAGAAAATTACTATGAAAAGAAACTTACACTTGAAATTGATGATGGCGATACTGATGCTGTTCCCGGTTTCGTTATGGGCGGCTGATGATCTGACTGATATTTTCTCTTTAGAAGGAGGAACGATGATATCGTCGGTATCTACAAATCTCGCTAATCTTACAGATAATGATCTGTCGACGACTTATACTTTCCCTACATCTACTCAAATTGTTTTTCAATCTCCGAAAGCGGTTGAAGTAAAAAAATATTCGATAACATCATCGAATGATACTAAAACATATCCTACTGCCTGGAAACTTGAAGTTTCAAAAGACGGTAACGAATGGAAAACATTACATTCTTTGTCTTTCCAGTCTTTTACTGCAAATCAAACAAGAGAATTCATTCCGTCGAGTGACGGACAACCATATATTTATTTTCGTTTAACGGTTTCTTCTGTTAAAAGCGGAAATAGTTGCCAACTGAACGAATGGCGCGTTTATGGCGAAGAAAAAAAGATTCCGGCTGTTCCTTCTGATGTAAGAGCCCGTTCTGAAGAAGATGGGACTGTTACGATTGCATGGAGGGATAATTCGGATAATGAAGATAGTTTCGAAATCGAACGTTCTTACGATTCTGAAAATTACGTAAAATTAGGGTCGGTATCGGCTGATGTTACGACTTTTAAAGATTCCGATATTTCGGCTGGTATCGGTTGTATGTATAGAGTACGTGCAGTCGGTAATGGTGGAATTTACTCTAATTATGCTCTTTCCGAACCGATACGTACACGAGAGGTCGAACTGAAAACGTCGGTTACTTACGGCCGTACCTATTCTGTAACCGATAAGAATGGTACGACAGGAGCTGAAGGAGTGGAAATGGTAATGGATGGTGATAAGTTTACCAAATATTTGTCGCGTACTAAAGATACCTGGGTAAGAGTAAACCTTCAGGAGCCTTTTGTCGTTTGTCAATATACGATAACTTCGGCAAATGACGCGCAAGAACGTGATCCGAAAGCTTGGTCGCTCGAAGCTTCGGAAAACGGAACCGCCTGGTTTACTATCGACCAGAAGACCGATCAGTATTTCGGTGGCCGCTTTCAAACTAATGTATATACGATCGATAACGATAAAGCATACAAATATTATCGTCTCAGCATAACCGATAATCAAGGTGCAAATATTACGCAGTTAGCCGAATGGGGGTTATATGCCGATATCGATCCGATTGCGATTCCGGTATCTAAACCGGAGGCTCCTACCAATCTGGTACTTAATCCGCGTACATTTAATCACCTTCAGCTTACCTGGGAAGATAATTCCAATAATGAAACTTCGTTCCGTGTAGAACAATCATTAAATGGTGAAGATTGGACGGCACTCGATAGAGTTTATGAGACACCGGATAATACGACTGCGTGGTATCCTTATCATTTACAACCTAATACTACTTATTATTTCCGGGTTTGTGCTGTAAATGATGAAGGTGATTCGGACTTCTCCAATGTCGTTACGACAACCACCGAAGGCGACGAATGGCCCGATACTTGGCCCGATTTTGTGTTCGATGGTAATCCTGAAGGAAATTTGACGAAAGTATATAGTAATGATGATATTGGTATTTATTTACCGGATGATGATAATATTTTGGCAGATGGCGGTAATGTAGAATGGACTTATGAACCGTTTACCAAAATGTGGCAGACGATGAAACAATTGATGGGTGGTGCAGAAATTTTCAGTGATCCCAGATTATTTATTGTTCTTCATGAAACCCCCGATGGGGGAGGCTTGGGCCGTTTGTTCCACTATCGTGATCATGATCAGAAATATCGTAATATCGTACATGTTACCATTAATAAAGATTGGGACTGGACTCGTGCCGAAACTGGAGGATTTAAATATGATGTACTTACTCATGAGGTATTTCATATTGTGGAAGGTATTGGTTCGGGAAGGAAAAATTCTCCTTTCTATGCCGTATGGGGCGATAGTAAATATGCCGAAATATTTCAATATGCAGTATTCTCTATTATGAATCCCGAACGTGCTAAAAGCTGGCATGAAGAGTATATGACCAAAGGATCGCATTATGCTGATTTCCCCAATGCAGGTTCTGAATGGTATGCCGGTTTTATGTATCCGATTTATGCTAAATATGGGGGGTGGGAAGTATATCGTACTTTCTTCGATATTTTAGGAAAGAATTACAAGCAGAAAAATATGGAGTTACAAGGTAACGGTACAATCGGAGAATTGATTCATTTTATGAGTGCTGCGGCCGGAGAAAGTGTGAAAGGATTTGCGAAGGATGCGTTCGGATGGACGGATAAAATGGAAATGTCTTTATTACAGGCACAACGTGACTATCCTCAGTTAACCTATGCCGAACCCGATGAAGAAACCAATATACTGAAGGCCGGAGGAACACTTACTTCTGAACCGGAAGCTAACAATATTTCTTATTTGACCGATGGAAATACCTCGACCGTTTATCGTGTTACTAAGTCGGAAAATATCGATATCATTTATAAAAATGACGAAAACTCGGCTATTCTTAGTAAATATACGGTATATGTAGACTCCAGTTTAGGTTATCAGCCTAAAAGCTGGGTATTATACGGTTCTAATGATGGTGAAAATTGGGTGGCTATAGATGAACAGACTTCTCCGGTTTATACTGAAAATGGTATAACGGTTGATTTGCCGGGTACAGTTTCATATTCTCAATTTAAGCTTAGCATAAAGTCGAAGATAATGAACTCTGTCGGTATCGCCGAATTAGAATTGTGGGGGAAATTCTATCCGATAAATCCAACGGATTTAAAAGTTCGGATGAAAGATGAGAAAACTGCTTATATCGATTGGAGTGCTCCATTTAATAGTGTAGATCATTTTGAATTGGAACGTTCTACGGATGGGGCATCGTTTACGAAGATAGCAGATATAGATCCGATAAATCTGTCTTATCTCGATGAGAATCTTGCATCGGGGGATTATTATTACCGCTTACGTTCGGTAAATGCAGAAAATGTATCGGATTATACGAATGTTGCTCATGTAAATACCGAGGAATTGGGTATCGAAGATATTACGGTAAAGTCTGCTTCTGAATTACTTTATGACTTGAGTAAGTATCCTGATAATCGTGTAAAACTTTATAATCCGGCCGGGATATTGGTTTACGACCGTCATCATACCGGTAACGAATGGAATGCGATTTCTACAGGATCGATTTTACAGACCGGTATTTATATTGTAGTTCTGGATTTAGGTAACGGAACAGCTCCGGTTAGAGAAACAGTAATTATTAAATAATAAACTCATGAGAAGATACACAGGTTTTGCCTGTCTGTTTTCCTTTATAATTTGTTTTGTGCCCGCAATGCAGGCACAAAACAAATTGTATTTGGTCGCCGACTCGCATCTCGATACACAATGGAACTGGACGGTAAAACAAACGATCGATGAATATTTATGGAATACCGTACATGATAATCTCGATCTGTTAGAAAAATACCCCGATTATATATTTAATTTCGAGGGGTCTATAAAATATCAATGGACAAAAGAGTATTATCCTGAAGAATACCAGAGATTAAAAAAATATGTTGCCGATGGGCGATGGCGTGTCAGTGGTTTCTCGGTGGATGCAGGTGATGTAAATGTTCCCTCGTCTGAATCGCTGATCAGGAATTTTCTCTTCGGACAATCTTTTTATAAGAGGGAGTTCGGGGATATGTACAATCGGGATATTATGTTGCCTGATTGTTTCGGATTCGGTTATAATTTACCTTCGGTTGCCGCTCATTGCGGTATTGTTGGCTTTCATACCCAAAAATTGACATGGGGAAGTGCTTATGGGATTCCTTATGATATTTGTATGTGGCAAGGAGTAGATGGATCACAAATCCCGGCTTTGCTGAATATGGGAGCATATGATGAACAAAGTTATTTTTGGAAAGATCTGACAAATGATCAAGAGATCATTAATAAAATAAACGATAATAAAAAGAAATACGGATTATCGTGGTATCCGCGTTATTATGGTCCTAGAAGTGACCGGGGCGGAGCTCCGGATGAGCAATCTCTACAATGGTTGCAAAAAAATGTAGCAGCAAACGGTCTGGTGAAAGTTATATCGGCATCGAGTGACCAGTTTTTTAATGATTTACTCGAAAACCCGACAGCTGTTTCGAATTTGCCGGTTTGGGAAAACGAACTGGTTATGAAACAGCATGGTGTCGGTTGTTATACGTCTCAATCTACGATAAAACGCTGGAATCGAAAAAATGAACTTTTGGCAGAAGCTGCTGAAAAAAGTTCGGTGATGGCCGATTGGTTAGGTGGTAAATCTTATGATTCGGATAAACTTACTGATGCTTGGACACGGGTTCTTTGGCATCATTTTCATGATGATCTTACAGGAACCTCTATTCCAAAAGCATATACTTATACCTGGAATGATGAAGCGATTGCACAGAATCAGTTCTCTAATGTGTTATTGAACAGTGTTGGTGCGGTTACCCGCACGTTGAATACCGAAGGGGTGGGGACTCCTATTGTTGTTTTTAATCCATTATCGAAACGTCGTAATGAAGTGGCGACTGTAACGATAGATGCCGCCTCTCGTCCTGAAAGTGTAGTCGTGAAAGATGCAGAAGGAAATAGCGTTCTTTCACAAATTGTCGAATTCGAGAATGGGAAGCTTACGTTTCTTTTTCTGGCAGACGTTCCTTCGTTGGGGATGAAAGTGTATCATGCAGAAATGTCGGATGTCGCGGAATCAATCGCTACAGCACAAGTATCTCAGGATAAGATAGAAAATGACAAGTACATTGTTTCTTTAGATGCTAACGGAGATATTTCATCTATAATTGATAAGAAAAGTTCGAATAAAGAATTGCTCGATTCTCCCGTGCGTTTACGATTGTCGACCGATGCTGTAAATAATAACTCTACATTTCCTTCTTGGGAAATCCTGTATGAAGATTTGTTGGAGGATGCAACTTTGGGTTATGTAGATGAAAATGTAAAAGTTTCGGTTGCAGAAAACGGACCGTTACGTTCGACATTAAAAGTTGAACGCACCAAGAATAATTCTATTTTTATTCAATATATACGTGTGTATAATGCAGGAGAAACCGAACGTATCGATTGTGAAAACGAAGTAGAATGGCATGAATTGACCACTTTATTAAAAGCAACTTTCAGTTTTACCGAATCGAATCCTAAAGCTACATTCGATCTTGGTTTAGGCGCTATAGAAAGGGGGAATATGAACGACAAACTTTATGAAGTATCCGGTCATCAGTGGGCAGACCTTACCGGGACATCGGGAAGTTATGGTGTTTCTGTTCTCAACGATTGTAAATATGGTTGGGATAAAACTAACGATAATACGATACGTCTTACTCTGATTCATTCTCCTAATGAGGGAGGATACGGATACCAGAAATATCAGGACCAGGGTTATCATCGTTTTACCTATTCGATATATGGTCATAAAAATAACTGGAGTAATGCTGATACGCAGTGGGAGGCTGCTAGTCTTAATCAGCCGATGCTGACGTTTGTTGCTCCGGTACATTCCGGTACCGATGACGAAATATCTATGGCGTCGGTAAATACCGATCAGGTTGCTATCAGAGCATTTAAGAAAGGAGAAGATCGTGACGAATATATTGTTCGTATATATGAATTGGCCGGTAAAGATGCCGATAATGTAGAAATTATTTTCCCGGCAAACATTATTTCCGCAGAAGAAACAAATGGAGTGGAAGAAACAATCGGTGCAGCTGTATTCGAAGGAAATAAACTTACTTTTTCCACTACTAAATTCAAGCCTAAGACATTTGCCGTGAAGTTAGCTGCTTCAGGGAATGACGTTCCGGTATTACAAACTCCCGAATCGTATCCCGTTACACTCGATTATAATGTGGATGTAATCAGTACCGATAATAATAAATCGGATGGAGATTTTTGTGGTTCCGGCTTATCGTATCCAGCAGAACTTATTCCTGCCGAATTGGAATCTGAAGGTGTACGTTTTACAATGGGGCCTACAACTGACGGAGAAAACAATGCTGTTGCTTGTAAAGGACAAACATTGCATTTTAATTCTAATGGAAACAGCTCTTATTTGTATTTGTTGGCAGCTACCGGTGACAATGCTGGAAAAACAGCTCGTTTTATTTTAAACGGACAGTCTCAGGATATCGACATACAATATTTTACAAAATTCGTAGCTCAGGTTGCGGGTGAATTTACGACAGGTTATTTTAAAACCGATCGTATTGCTGCTACTTGTACACACCGTCATAATGGTGCTACAGATAAAAATGAGTCGTATGATTTTGTGTATATTTACAAGTATGTTATATCTTTGCCACAGGGAGAGTGTGAGTTGCAATTGCCAGATGATGAAAATATTGTTATATTTGCTGCTACCGTATCTGATAATGCCAATGAAGATACAAAACCTGCCGTAGAATTGATGGATATCCCTAAGGTGAGTTTGAATGATTCAGGTGAAGAGGAAAGATGCGGGAAAGAGTTAAAAATAAGAGGAGTATTGGCTTCAGGGCAAGTAAATGATTCAGAACAAGCTGCTTATGCTGTCGATAACGATGTGTTTACCAAATGGTGTGCTACGGGATCGGATGATAAATGGCTCGAAGTGGAGTTGGAAGAAGAGGCCTATATTTGTGAATGGGAGGTTTTGCATGCCGGAAGTGAAAGTTCGAGATACATTACCAGCGATTTTGCGTTACAAAAATATACCCCTTCCGGCTGGATTGATGTAGATGCTGTTGTAGATAATTATGATAATCATACGATCCGCAGTGTCGAACCTTTCTTAGCAAAAAAAGTACGTTTATTGATAACGAAAGCCGATCGTATGAATAATGCTGCTCGTATATACGAGTTTAAAGTATATGGTAATTCCGATATTCAAAGTATTATTCCCGCTGATGTCGATAAAGATTTTGTTCTGAAGGGGATATATCCGAATCCGGTTGTTGCGGGAAGTGCCAGTATAGAATATACAGTGCCCGACGGTAATCTTCCGGTAAGACTTACGGTATGGGATATCTCTGGTCGTCGTCAGGCCGAAATGGAATTTAGTGCGGTTCAGGCCGGCCTGAATACGTATCGGTGGAATACCACTCTTCCGGCGGGAGTTTACTTATATCAATTATCATCGGTCAGAGATGGTGTGGTCATATATACAGATTGTAAAAGAATGATTATTAATTAAATAAAGGTAAATAACGATTGATATTTATGAAATAAAAACAGGAACATCGGAATAGAGGGTATATTTTTAAGGTAAAATCTTATTTTGTGTGAAGGTTTTTATGAGTAAATGTCGTCTATAATAGTAACTATATAAAATCTAAGACGAATGAACCGATTTAAGCTAGAATTAACCTTGTTGATTTTCCTGGGATGTGTAGGTTTTGCCAGGGCTGCAGAGAAAAAAAATGTAGTAGATTATGTAAATCCGTTAATGGGTACCGATTCTAAAATATCGTTATCGAATGGTAATACATATCCCGCCATTGCCCTTCCCTGGGGAATGAATTTTTGGATGCCTCAAACCGGACGTATGGGTGATGGATGGGCATATACGTATGCATCTGATAAGATCAGAGGATTTAAACAGACTCATCAGCCGAGTCCGTGGATCAATGATTACGGACAGTTTTCTATAATGCCAGTTACCGGCGAACTTAAGATTAATGAAAATGATCGTGCTTCGTGGTTTTCTCATAAAGCCGAAGTCGCTAAGCCGTATTATTACAGTGTATATCTTTCTGAGTATGATATGACGACCGAAATAGCACCTACCGAACGTTGTGCTTATTTTCGTTTTACTTTCCCCGAGAAAGATAAATCTTATGTAGTAGTAGATGCTTTCGATCGTGGATCCTATGTGAAAATTATTCCCGAAGAAAATAAAATCGTAGGTTATACTACTCGTAACAGCGGGGGTGTTCCTCAAAATTTCAAAAATTATTTTGTAATTGTTTTCGACAAACCTTTCGAAGTTGAAAAAGTATGGAGTGCTACTCGTGAAGAACGTGGTAAACCTCGTCAGTATTCTGTAGTTGATGGAAAAACGGAGTTGAGTGATTATCATGTAGGGGCCGCAATCGGGTTTTCTACCAAAAGAGGAGAGAAAGTACATGCTAAGGTCGCTTCTTCTTTTATCAGTCCCGAGCAGGCTGAACTGAATCTGAAAGAGATTGGAAATCAGTCTTTCGACCAGGTAAAAATGGCGGCTAAAGATCGTTGGAATGATGTATTGAGCCGTGTAGAAGTAGAAAGCGATAATGTAGATCATTTGCGCACATTCTATTCTTGTTTTTATCGTTCTGTTCTTTTCCCCCGTATGTTCCATGAGATCGATGCACAAGGAAATGTAGTACATTACAGTCCGTATAACGGAAAAGTATTGCCGGGACATTTGTTTACAGATACTGGTTTTTGGGATACCTTCCGTTGTCTTTTCCCGTTTGTGAATTTGGTATATCCGACTATGGCGGAACAAATGCAGGAAGGACTTTTGAATACCTATCTTGAAAGCGGTTTCTTCCCGGAATGGGCAAGCCCTGGTCATCGTGGTTGTATGGTAGGTAATAACTCTGCATCGGTTGTGGCCGATCCTCTGTTGAAAGGTATTACGAAGGTTGATTACAATAAATTATACGAAGGCATGGTGTACGGTGCTAACCATGTACATCCTCGTGTAGGCTCGACCGGTCGTATGGGATACGATTATTATAATAAATTGGGTTATGTTCCCTGTAATGTGGGAATCAATGAAAGTGCTGCCCGTACGCTCGAGTATGCTTATGATGATTGGTGTATCTATCAGGTGGCTAAAAAACTTAATCGTCCGGCCGAAGAAATCGAACTTTATAAAAAACGTAGTTTGAATTATAAAAATCTTTTCGATAAAGAAACCAGCCTCATGAGAGGTAAAAATGCTGACGGCAGTTTCGAAACTCCGTTCAATCCTTTCAAATGGGGTGGTGTATTTACAGAGGGAAATAGCTGGCATTATTCATGGTCGGTATTTCATGATATTCAAGGTTTAGTTGACTTGATGGGTGGTAAAAACCGCTTTGTCGCTATGCTCGATACTATTTTTAGTTTGCCTCCTATTTTCGATGACAGCTATTATGGCGGTGTAATTCATGAAATACGTGAGATGGAAATTATGAATATGGGTAACTATGCACATGGTAACCAACCTATCCAGCACATGATTTATTTGTATAATTATGCCGGTGAACCTTGGAAAGCTCAGTATTGGTTGCGTGAAGTTATGGATCGTTTTTATTTTGCTACTCCCGACGGATATTGTGGTGATGAAGATAACGGACAGACTTCTGCATGGTATGTATTTACGGCTCTCGGATTCTATCCTGTATGTCCTGCTTCGGATGAGTATGTAATCGGTGCTCCTTATTTTAAAAATGCAAAAATTCATCTCGAAAACGGAAAGACGATTGAAATTTCCGCACCTGAGGTAAGCAAGGAAAATCGTTACATCAAGAGTATGAAATATAACGGAAAAAATTATACCAAAAATTATCTTAACTATTACGACCTTCAGAAAGGCGCTAAGATAAAAGTAGTGATGGATAGTAAGCCTAATTACAACCGAGGTATAAATGCAGAAGATTTCCCGTATTCATTATCTAACGAGAAATAAATTTTTACAGTGCGTCATTACATTTATTCCTTAATTTAAAGTGCAAGAAATGAAACGTTTAATATTATCATCTCTCTGTATGTTCAGCTGTGCATTATTTGCACAGTCTGGACTTACAGATTATGTAAACCCCATTATCGGGACGAACGGTATGGGGCATACTTTCCCGGGAGCATGTGCTCCTTTCGGTATTGTACAGTTGAGTCCGGATACCGATACGATTCCGCAAAATGTGAATGGAGCTTATCAGAAAAAAGTGTATGAGTATTGTGCCGGTTATCAACATCGTGATAAAACGATCGTAGGATTCAGCCATACTCATTTGAGCGGTACGGGTCACTCCGATTTAGGAGATGTACTGATTATGCCTACGGTAGGAAAACTGATGTTGAATCCGGGTACGAGCGATCATCCCGAAAATGGCTATCGGTCTAACTATTCTCATGATACCGAAAAATGTACTCCCGGATATTATGAAGTCGTTTTAGACGATTATGATATTAAAGCTCAGTTGACGGCAACCGAGCGGGTTGGTGTGCATAAATATACTTTTAATAAAGGCAAAGATGCACATATTATTCTCGACCTGATACATGGTATATATAATTATGATGGAAAAACTCTATGGTCGACTATACGTGTAGAAAATGATACGCTGATTACAGGATATCGTATTACTAACGGTTGGGCTCGTACCAATTATACTTATTTTGCGATTTCTTTATCTAAGCCTATCAAAAATTATGGATATGTAGATAAAGAAAGGGTGTTGTACAGTGGTTTTTTGCGTAAATTCGATTTGAATCATAATTTCCCTGAAATTGCAGGCCGTAAGGTAGTCGCTTATTTCGATTTCGATATGGCCGACAAAGAATCATTGGAATTGAAAGTCGCTCTTTCGGCAGTAAGTACCGACGGTGCTCTGAAAAATTTGAAAGCGGAAACAGCCGGGCTTGATTTCGATCAATTGGCTGAACGTACTAAAGCTAAATGGGAAGAAGATCTCGATCTGATCGAAGCTGAAGGAAATAACGACCAGTTGGCGATGTTGTATACTTCGTTGTATCATACAATGATTAACCCTTCTATTTATATGGATGTAGATGGCCAATATCGTGGTCTCGATCATAATATTCATCAGGCCGACGGTTTTACCAACTATACTATTTTCTCTTTGTGGGATACCTATCGTGCCTTGCATCCTTTATTTAATGTACTTCATCCGCAGCGTAACGCCGATATGGTAGAGTCTATGCTGAAACATTATGAACAAAGTGTACACAAGGCTCTTCCGGTATGGTCTTTGATGGGGAACGAAAACTGGTGTATGATCGGTTATCATGCGGTTCCTGTTTTGGCAGATACTTATGTAAAAGGAGGAAATGTAGATGCTTCGAAAGCTATCGAGGCAATGGTAAGCAGTTCTACTCTTCCTTATTATGAGGGGGTAAAAGATTATATGCAATATGGTTATGTCCCTTTCGATCGTAATGGTAGTGCCGTGTCGGTAACGCTTGAATATGCATATGACGACTGGACGATATATCAGATGGCACAAAAAGCCGGGAATAAGAAAGTGGCCGATGAATATGCAAAAAGAGCATTGAATTATCGTAACGTATTCGATCGGGATTTGGGCTGGGCTCGTCCTAAATATAAAAATGGCGAGTGGAAAAAGAATTTCAGTTTGTTAAATACACATGGAGAAGGTTTTATCGAAGGTAATTCATGGAATTATTCTTTCTATGTTCCTCATGATGTAAACGGATTGATTACTGCAATGGGCGGTGATAAAAAATTTATCAGCAATCTCGATTCATTGTTTGTAATGGAACTGCCTGCAAAATATTATGAAAATACCGAAGATGTGACAAAAGAAGGGCTAATCGGTAACTATGTACATGGAAATGAACCGAGTCATCACATTGCCTATTTGTATGCATGGAGTTCTCAACCCTGGAAAACTCAATATTGGGTGAGAGAAATTATGAATCGCATGTATAAAAATAATATCGACGGTTTATGTGGCAATGATGATTGCGGACAGATGTCTGCATGGTATATCTTTACGGCAATGGGATTTTATCCGGTATGCCCGGGTTCGGATGAATATGTACTCGGAGCCCCATATTTACCTTATATGAAAGTGAAATTGGGTAATGGCAAAATTTTCGAAATAAAAGCTCCTAAAGTTAGTGATAAAAATCGTTACGTGAAGAGCGTAAAACTCAATGGAAAGAATTACGATAAAATGTATCTTTCTCATGAAGACCTTATGAATGGCGGTGAAATCGTTTTCGAGATGTCGTCTAAACCGAATAAGAAAAGAGGGATCTCATCTGAAACGAAACCGTATTCTATGACCGATGGAAAGTTTTAACCTTCAAAAACCAGAATATATGAAAAAAATAGTGTCGATGATGCTTTGCCTTATGTTGATGACACCGGCAATGGCAAAAAATAAAGAAAAAAAAGATATTCATAAACCGGCTCCTATCGAGAAGCAGTGGCGTAAATATTTTGTAGGGAATGTCGATTTTCGGGATGTGTCGCCTAATACGGCCGGTTCTGAAATATATAAACACATTATCCCCGATCCTTCGTCTTATATAACCGAGAATGCCAAACGGGTATTGCAGACACTTTATTTCTCGCCCAAAGATAGTATTCCCAAGCTCGAAACGATCATATATACTTTGAAAGATTATGACGGTATTTCTGCAAAAAGCGGATCGGGCAAGACGATCGGAATTGTTTACAGTACACGCTGGATCGAAAAAAGCTTCGCTAATAACGATACGGCTAAGTTAGACTATGAAACCCGTGGTGTACTTTATCATGAATTGACGCATGCGTATCAACTCGAACCAAAGGGATGTGGTACCTATGGTGATCATGGAATATACTGGGCATTCATTGAGGGTATGGCTGATGCCGTACGTGTAGCCAATGGATGTTTTACTGCGAAAGATCGTCCTAAAGGCGGAACCTGGACCAGCGGATACCGTACGACAGGTTTTTTCTTGAATTGGATTGCAGAGAATAAAGATAAGAATTTTTTGCGTAAATTTAATCGCTCGGCTCTTGAGGTGATACCTTGGTCGTTCGAGGGAGCTTTTAAGCATATTTTCGGAGATAACGAGAAATATACTGTAGAAAATCTCTGGAACGAATACCAGAAAGCGATGGGCGATATTTAATCTGATTGATAACACTCATTTATGAAATTATGGTGCTATTTAAATTTAGACATATAATTATCGGTGCTCAGGTGCTTTTGTTGAGTGCCTGTACCGGAACTCGGGGAACCGAAACGGCTGCGGCTGAAGAAGACTTGATACAATATGTAAATCCCATGATCGGTACTTCTGGTTTCGGGAATGTTTATCCTGGTTCACAGATTCCCTTTGGAGGAATACAAATGAGCCCCGATACCGATTTCGATTATTACGATGCCGCTTCGGGTTATAAGTATAATCACATGACTTTACTCGGTTTTAGTCTTTCTCATTTGAGCGGAACGGGAATCCCCGATTTGGGGGACTTCCTTTTTGTTCCGGGAACAGGGGAGATTAAGTTTACTCCGGGTACACATGAAAATCCCGATTCGGGATATCGTTCCCGTTATTCACATGACAAGGAATGGGCTTCCCCCAATTATTATGGGGTAGATTTACTCGATTATGGTGTAAAAGCCGAAATGACTTCGGGGTTACGTAGCGGTATATTCCGTTTTACGTATCCGCAGAGCGATAGTTCTTTTATTATGATCGATCTTAACCATACACTGTGGCAATCTTGTGAATGGGCGAATGTGCGTATCGAAAACGACTCAACGATTACCGGTTATAAATTGGTAAAAGGATGGGGGCCGGAACGCCACATTTATTTTGCAGCAGTATTCTCTAAACCTTTGGATCAGGCCGGTATAATGTTGAATAATTCTCCGGTGATTTATAATACCAATCGTTTCCGCAGTTCGAAAGAAACTTGGGGTAAGAATGTAAAATTCTGGATGCGGTTTAAGACCGACGATAAAGAACCGGTGTATGTGAAAACTGCGATTTCGGGAGTAAGTACAGCTTCTGCTTTGGCAAATATGAAAGAGCTCGACGGTGAGAATTTCGAATCGCTGAAGGCAAAAGGGGAAAAACTTTGGAATAAAGAATTGAATAAATTCTCGATAAAAGGAAATAAAAAACAGAAAGAAACATTTTATACTTCGGTTTATCATGCATTCCAGCATCCCTTTATATTCCAGGATTCTGATAATCGGTATCGTGCACTCGATAAGAATATCGATACGGCCGAAGGCTTTACCAATATGACGGTATTCTCTTTATGGGATACTTATCGTGCTTTACATCCGTTATTTAATCTGGTACAGCAGGGGGTAAACGCCGATATTGCCAATTCTATGCTCGCGCATTACGATAAAAGCGTTGAACATATGTTGCCGATTTGGTCGTTCTACGGAAACGAAACTTGGTGTATGATCGGTTATCATTCGGTATCGGTATTGGCTGATATGATTATGAAAGACGTAAAAGGATTTGATTATGAAAGGGCATACGAAGCGATGAAACGTACAGCCATGAATCCTAATTACGATTGTCTTCCCGAGTATGATTCTTTGGGATGGGTTCCTTTCGATAAAGAAAAAGAATCTGTTTCGAAAACACTCGAATATGCTTATGACGACTATTGTATCGCACAAGCTGCTAAAAAATTGGGTAAGAAGGAAGATTATGAATATTTCTTGAATCGTTCTCTTTCCTATCAGAATCTGATCGACCCGGTTTCTAAATATATGAGAGGCCGAGATAGTAAAGGTGAATGGCGTACACCATTTGCTCCGATAGCTTATCAGGGCCCTGGTTCTGTAAACGGTTGGGGAGATATTACCGAAGGATTTACAATGCAGTATACTTGGTATGTACCTCATGATGTACAGGGATATATCAATGCGATGGGAGAAGAACATTTTGCCGCCCGACTCGATTCTATGTTTATAATGGAGTTGCCCGACGATATTCCCGGTGCACATGATATACAGGGGCGTATAGGTGCTTATTGGCATGGCAACGAACCCTGTCATCAGATTACGTATTTGTATAATTACTTGAAACAACCGTGGAAATGCCAGAAATGGGTACGTACGATTGTTGATAATTTCTATGGTAATGAACCCGGATCTTTGAGTGGTAATGACGATTGCGGGCAAATGTCGGCTTGGTATATCTTTAACTGTATGGGATTCTATCCGGTAGCGCCATCCAGCAATGTCTATAATATCGGTTCTCCGGCACTCGAGGCTGTTACGATGAGAATGAGCAATGGAAAGGTAGTAGAAGTGACTACCGAAAATTGGTCGGAAAAGAATGTATATGTAGATAAAGTATTCCTGAATGGAAAGGAACTCGATAGATCGTATTTTACTTACGACGATATAAAAGACGGTGCGAAGATACGTTTTGTAATGAGTTCTACTCCAAATCTCAAACGTGGTGTATCGGATGGTTGTGTCCCCCCATCGTTGAGTAACTCCGGTGAAACATTGCTTTACACAAAAAACAAATAATAATAAAAGAAACAGGATAATAATATCCTTAAACTTGGTAAAATGAAGAAGATACTTGTAATTGGAGCCACAGGCCAGATCGGATCTGAGTTGACCGTAAAACTGCGCTCTCTCTATGGTGGTGACAATGTGGTAGCCGGACACATTGCCGGAATTTCCATCCCAGAATGTTTACGTGATGGTGGGCCTCTGGAAGAAGCCGATGTTTTGAATACTAAACAAATTGCGGCAATTGTCGATAAATACCACATCGATAGTATTTTTAACCTGGCGGCGATTTTGTCGGCTCAAGCCGAACAACGTCCCGTATTGGCATGGAACATACAGATAAACGGAGTGTTGAACTTACTCGAAATTGCCCGTGAAAAGAATTGTGCGGTATTTACACCCAGTTCTATCGGAGCTTTCGGACCGTCTTCACCCAAAGATAAAACTCCGCAGGATACGATACAGCGTCCACAAACGATTTATGGGGTGAGTAAAGTAACCTGTGAACTGTTGAGCGATTATTATTTCCATCGTTTTGGTGTAGATACGCGTTCGGTACGTTTCCCAGGACTTATTTCCTATGTGACACCTCCGGGAGGTGGAACGACCGATTATGCTGTCGATATTTATTATTCGGCTGTGAAAGGAGAGAAATTTTATACTCCTGTTAAGGCCGGCACGTTTATGGATATGATGTATATGCCCGATGCTTTGCATGCGATCGTTATGCTGATGGAAGCCGATCCTGCTAAGCTGATACACCGGAATTCGTTCAATATCGCTTCGATGAGTTTTGATCCGGAGATGATTTATGCTGAAATTAAAAAACATTTTCCTACATTTGAAATGGAATACCGAATAGATGCTTTGCGTCAGAGTATTGCCGATTCGTGGCCTAACTCACTCGATGATACCTGTGCCCGTGAAGAATGGGGATGGAAGCCCGAGTACGACCTGTCTTCTATGACGGTAGATATGATAAAACATTTAAAATTAAAGAATCTTTAATACCAGTATCTTATGTTTGGAAAAATGAAAGAACACCTTTCGGCTGAACTCGGGTCGATTAAGGAAAACGGTCTTTACAAGAATGAGCGTACGATAATTACCCCCCAAAGTTCTGCCATACAGGTAGCTGAGCGTAAAGGAACAGTGTTGAATTTTTGCGCGAACAATTATCTGGGTTTGTCCGATAATCCCCGTCTTATAAAAGCGGCGAAGGAAATGATGGATAAGAGAGGATACGGTATGTCTTCGGTTCGCTTTATCTGTGGTACACAAGATATCCACAAAGAACTCGAAGCTGCGGTTTCCCGTTATTTTAAAACGGAAGATACGATTTTATATGCGGCTTGTTTTGATGCTAACGGGGGCGTATTCGAGCCTCTCTTCACCGAAGAAGACGCTATTATCTCCGATTCGTTGAATCACGCTTCTATTATCGATGGTGTGCGTCTTTGCAAAGCAAAACGATATCGTTATGCAAATGCCGATATGAATGATCTCGAGCGTTGTTTGAAAGAAGCTCAGGCTCAACGTTTCCGCATCATTGTTACCGACGGAGTTTTCTCTATGGATGGAAATGTAGCTCCCATGGATAAAATTTGTGACTTGGCTGAAAAATACGATGCATTGGTTATGGTAGATGAATGCCATTCGGCTGGTGTTGTCGGTAAAACCGGTCATGGTGTAAGCGAACAGTTCGATGTTTATGGCCGTATCGATATATATACCGGTACATTAGGCAAAGCATTCGGTGGTGCTGTCGGTGGTTTTACGACCGGACGTAAAGAAATCATCGATATGTTGCGTCAGCGCTCTCGTCCCTATCTGTTTTCTAATTCATTGCCTCCCGCAGTAGTAGGAGCCGGTATAGAAATGTTTAAGATGCTTGACGAAAGTGATGAGTTGCATACTATTTTGGTAAATAATGTGACTTATTTCCGTGAGAAGATGATGGCGGCAGGCTTCGATATTAAACCGACACAATCGGCTATTTGTGCTATTATGCTGTATGATGCTAAATTATCGCAGACTTTTGCTGCCGAAATGCTCGAAGAAGGAATCTATGTGACCGGCTTCTATTATCCTGTTGTTCCTCAAGGACAAGCTCGTATCCGTGTTCAGCTGTCTGCTGCACATAAAAAAGAAGAACTCGATACTTGTATCGACGCATTTATTCGTGTTGGAAAACACTTGGGTGTTATCAAGTAATCTTCTGAGAAATTATAATACAAAAAAAGGAATCCCGAAGGATTCCTTTTTTTGTATTATAATAAAAACGGTATTTTTTATTTTTCTTCTGCGTCTATGCTGGAAAGGGCAAAAGCGTATGCTCCTAAAGAAATAGCCCTGCTCGTTCCTATTTCAGAGGTAATAACACCGATGCGCATATCTTGGAGATAAGGTACGGATTCTTTTCCACCAGGAATTTTTACCGTGTTTTCTTTCAACTCGAGAAAACGTTCGGCTTCTTCAGGATCGTCGAGATTATAAACCGAAGTTTGCATACGAGGAAAACTGTCGCCAGCAAATGTTGAAAATCTTTGTTGCATTTCTTTTACTAAAGAGGGCATAATATACCGGGATGCTCCGGTAAGCCCCCCACCGATGACAACGATTCCGTCCACGATAGAATCGGCCTGTGCAATAACGTCACCGGCAATTTCTCCTAATTCGGCAAAGCTTTCTTTGGCTGCGTTTTGGTCTCCTTTTTGAGTTCCTTCAGCGATGTCGAAGATGTCTTTAGGGGTAATTCCCGGATGTTTTTCCCCGGTTTTTTCTTCATAAACTCTTATGACTGCTCGTATGCTTACGCTTTCTTCGGCAATCATATTTTTATATTTTTTATTTCTGAAGATCCATACATCTCCGCCGCATCCGTTATCTCCGGTTAACAATATATTATTGATAACGGCACCTCCTCCGAAACCTGTTCCGAGTGTGATACCCAGTAGGTTACGGTATCTGCGTTTGTACCCGGCTTCTTCTATCTTTTTATTCAAAGAAGGCAATGCGCCTGCCAGTGCTTCACCATAAGCGAATAGATTGCCGTCATTATTGATGTAAACAGGAATATTAAACCGAGATCGTAAATACGGTCCCAGAGCAATACCGCCGCGGAAAGAGGGGAAATTGGGCAAGTCTCCTATTACTCCGTTGACATAATCTGCGGGGCCAGGGAAGGCGAAACTGATTGCTACGGGTGGAGTCGGTAAAAGTTTGATTACCGATTCGAATCCTTCGACAAGAGTTTTGAGACATTCTTGAAGATTATTTGCATGAGACGGTAATGTGATGGGGGTAACGACTTCCCGATTGGCTTGTATGGCTGAAAAAACGAAATTTGTGCCGCCTGCATCGAGAGTCATCACAATGCGTTCGTCGTAATTGTACATAGTTATAGTTTTTTGTGGTTCATATCCTTACACTGGCCTTTATCGTAGCACACATTTTACCTTTCGATACTCCGTGCGGTGTAATGGTGTATTCTCCGATATGCGCAGGAATAATGAATGTTTCGGCATAATGTACGATAAATGGCTCGAATTTTTTGCGGGGACTTTCCACGATGACTTCTTCTCCTTCTACCAGATTCAGCACATTAACGCTGTTTCCGGTATGATGAGGAGTTTGTTTGGTAAACCAATGACGACGGGTTTCTATAAATTCGTTAGGGTGTAATCCTGTTTTTTCCTCTTTCCATCCGTCTCCTTTAGCGATCTCTGTGATCTGGTTTACGAGATTGTTTTTCACATAAGCCGTATCGCGGGAAAAATCGATCACTTTTTCACCCCGTTCGATGTTAATCGGACGAGGTTTTCCGTCGAGTCCGAGTCTTTCCCAGTCCCAGAGCTTAAAGGTAAATAAATTTGGCGTAGAACTGATCTCTAAAACCATAGAATTTGCACCCGAACAGTGAATTGTTCCTCCAGGAATTAAAAAATGATCGTGTTTACGGGCTGGAAATTTGTTTATATATTTTTCTGTTTGGAAAATAGAATCTCCTTTTTGTGCAGTTTTAAGACTGTCGATCATATTTTCGGGATCGATATCGTTTTTTATTCCCAGATAAACGCATGCATCTTCTTCGGCATCGAGAAGATAATAGCTTTCGTCTTGAGTGTAGTGTATTCCGAATGCTTCGTGTGCGAATTGAGTGGTAGGATGTACCTGTAAACTCAAATTTCCACCCCCGATTGTATCGAGAAAATCGAAACGGATGGGAAATTCTTTTCCGAATCGTGCCTCTACGGCTTCACCTAATAATTTCCTGCTTTCGAGATATACTACATTTACCGATGGCATCTCGAAATTTATTCCATCTATGTTCAGGTAAAGGCTATTTTCTTCGGGAACGCAATCGAAACACCATCCGTAATTGGGCTTGTTATTCGGAAGGTCGCAGACGTCTATCATCCATTTACCGCCCCAGGGAGCAGGATCGAAGAACGGTACGACTCTGAAAGGTTTTTCGACGGTAGATTCGATTCCATTAAAAAAAGTTTTTTTATCGATCATTTTGGGATCGTCTGCAATGTGCGTATCTACCCAAAAATCTATTTTATCGTATAATGACCGCTTATATTCATCACATATTTTCCAGTCGTTGAAGTATCCTCTTTTATATTGTAGAGAAACGGCATCGGCACGGTTATCGATTCCCAATGCGTTTACTTCGTGCTTTCTGAACCGTTGTTGTATTTCCCAACGGGCCATATCGGCATATATAATAAGGTCGGCTTTTGGAATTGCATAATAGGCTCCCGTACCGAATATAATGTTTAAAGAATTTGTTTTATGTACTTTTTCCCGGGCGGTATCGAGTTTCCCGGTATCGAAGTAATCGTTTATACCCAGACAGCTTAAATGTCCGAAAAGTACATCTTCTGTCATAAAAGGGCGTGTCATTGCGTATATTTCTTCTTGCGTTTTAAAAAGATCGCGTGTATTTATGAATAATTCGGGAGATAATTTGTTTAATTCCCGTATAATTTCATTCTCGTAAATTCCCGTATAACAGTCGAAAACAATGGTGTAATTTCCGGTGTTTATATTTTTTTGTAACTCATCTATTATGTTTTCCCATCCACGAATAAGAATACCATCTACTTTTGTAGCCGGGAATTTATCGTAATTTGATTTACGTATCATAGTTTTTATTTTATATGTATGTACATTTGATAGATTGTGCAAATATACGAACAAAATCTATTAATCAAAATATTTTGTTTTAAAAGTGAGAATATATATCTTTGCAGAGGTTTAAACTTTCTGTATAATCAGATAAGGAACCTTTGTTCAGTGATATGTACTAAACAAATGATTGATAAATATATTTAATGTAATGTGTTATGAATCTGAATATTGATCACAATAGTTCTACTCCTTTGCATTTGCAGGCAGAAAGTTTGTTGCGCAAACTTATCGAAAAAGAGGAATATCAGAAGGGAAAATTATTGCCCAATGAAATAGAATTATCGGCACAATTGAATATTTCCCGCAATACATTACGCCAAGCCATTAATAAATTGGTATTTGAGGGTTTGTTGGTTCGTAAAAAAGGATTCGGCACCCGAGTTGTGAAAAAGGGTGTATTGAGCAGCGCTAAAAACTGGATGAGTTTTTCTCAAGAAATGAAGGCTTTGGGAATAGAAGTTTGTAATTTCGAATTATATATCGGACGTAAGTATCCCAGTGAAGAGGTTTGCTCTCTTTTTGAAGTTTCTCCTGAGCAAAAGTTATTAGTTCTCGAACGGTTACGGGGCAAAGTTAATTTCCCTTTCGTATATTTTATTTCTTATTTTAACCCGTCTTTAAAGCTTACTGGAGATGAGGATTTTACTCGTCCTTTATATGATATTATAGAGAAAGATAAAGGAGTAATATTAAATAAGTCTAAAGAAGAGATAAGTGCATTAGTTGCTGATTCCTTTCTGTCGGAGAAGCTCGAAATTAAAGTGGGAGATCCGGTGTTGTTGCGTAAGAGATTTGTTTATGATGTTAATAATAATCCGGTGGAATATAATTTAGGCTATTATCGAGCCGATAGCTTTACCTATATAATTGAATGCTTGAGGGACTGACTGCTCGATCTTTTCACTCCATATAAATAATAGAATTATATGGAGTTTTTTTTATGTGTGAACATAGTCTGTGAGAAGATGCTAATCTTTTATAGAATGCTGTTTCGAGTCAGATGATTAAAAAGTAATTGATATTTATTTGTCTAAATATAAATTATTTATAGTAATTGATTTTTTTTTTATTCTTAAATATTAGGGTTTCTATTTTTTTTTTCAATTAAACTTCCAATTTCTTCTAAATTCATTTGTTTGTACAATTGTATATTTTATATATTAGATAATAATATACTGAAATATAGTGCGTTATAAAAAATATAGAAAATATTTTGTAATTATTTTTTGTGTGTAATAAAAAAATAATATATTTGCAATGTTTGAACATATTAATTTTTTCGGGTACATATTATTGTATGATCTGATGAAGAGTAGTAGATACGGTATAGAAATTATAATGAGAGTAAAGAGGAAGATGATGCAACTTAATTTAAATATCATGAAAATGCGATCGGTTTTATTGGTTTGTGGTATTCTGTATTCTTGTCTGGTAAATGCAGGCATAAAAACATTATGGAATATAGGTGTAAAAAATAATTCTTCTGCAGAATTTGCTTTAGCTCCCGATAAATATAATGAATTTTTAGCAAATGATTTTGGGTATGAAGACCGATATTTTCTTGTTGGTTATTCACAGGAAAGCGAATCATTTCCTTATGTTCTTCCTGGGCCTCGTGATGTATGGGGAGGAACAGGAGGAATGGCCGGTATCAGAATAAATGATATGAATATACTTTTTGGAATTAGAGAAACTAAAAGTGAGGGTATCGCCAACTTGATCGTTCGTACTACGGATGCAGCCCGGAATAATGCGCCAGTATTGAAAGTTTTGCTTAATGGGGAGCAGATATATAATGGTGTTGTTATTGGTAAAGGAACAGAAGAAACATTAAAGAAGGGTCCGGTTGAAGGTGCCGGTTCCGAAATCAAAATATCTTTTCCGGTAGAAAAATTGAAAAAGGGAGGAAATGAAATTACTCTTACGATTTGGGAAGGTTCATGGATTATGTTCGATAACATCGAGTTGGAAGTTCCCGAAGGCTTAAAAATGATGACTGCCGAGAATCTGTTTGTTAGGAATATTTCTCCGGCAGATTATGAGCTAAAAGTATCGAAGAAACGATTTCAACCTTTGCTTGTAGATATAGAACATCTTTCGGGTAAGCCGTTATTACAGGTATATCTGGATGGAAAAAATATTTTTGAGGAAAGGCCCGATACTGGTCGTTATATTTATGAAGTACCGATGCCTGCTGTAAAAAAACAGAAAAACAGTAAATATGCCGTTTATGTAAATAGGGAATTATATCAGGAGGGGATGGTTCTTCGGTCTCCTCAGAGCATTCAAACTGCTGCAGATTATATAGATACGAGAATGGGGTCGGCTCATTCGAGATGGATGATTGCCCCCGGGCCTTGGATGCCTTTCAGTATGGTAAAACTGAGTCCCGATAATCAGAATCCCGGTTGGCAATCGGGATATCAACCTTCGATAGAATCGATCGGAACCTTCAGTCATATACATGAATGGACTATGGCCGGATTAGGACTGTTCCCGACAAATGGGAAATTGGTTACTCGGATAGGAAAAGAGAATGATCCGGACGGCTATCGATCTCGTATCGATCGATCTTCTGAAGAAGCTCCTATCGGCTATTATAAGGTAAAGCTAACCGATTACGATATTCTTGCAGAATTAACGGCGACTACTCGCTGTGGGTTTCAACGGTATACTTACCCTAAAGACGGAGGAAATGGCCGGGTTATGATCGATTTTAAAATACCGGCGGAGTATGGATATGAAGTTCTCGAGTTGCAGGTGAAGCAAGTTTCGGATTATCGCATCGAAGGATATTCGCATCAATTATCTAAAGGAGTTTGGGGAGCAGATGCCGATCAGGACTATACGTTGTTTTTTGTAATTGAGTTTGATCGCCCGATTATCAAAACCGGAGGATGGTTGAATGATATCGTAACCGAAGGCAAAGAGTTTGCGGGAAATAATTTGAAATCGGCCGGTTTGTATGTGGAATTTGATGTGAAAAAAAATCCTGTCGTCCAGCTACGTACAGGCGTGTCTCTGGTGAGTGTAGAGAATGCTTCTTTAAATCTTGAAACTGAAATAACCCAACCGTTTAACTGGAGTTTCGATGCGGTAAGAAACAATCAACTGAATGTATGGAATGATTTGTTGGAACGGGTAAAAGTAGAATCGAATGATTTTTCTGAAAAGAAACGTTTTTATAACAATATGTATCGTTCGATATGTAGTCGAAATATTTGGAGTGACGTAAATGGCGAGTGGCGGGATGCCGGTGAGAGAATACGCAAATTTGATAATCCCGATCACGTTGCTTTGGGTTGCGACGCTTTCTGGAATACTTTCTGGAACCTGAATCAGTTTTGGAATCTTGTCGTACCCGAATGGAGTAATCGTTGGGTGAATTCGCAATTAGCTATGTATGATGCAGGTGGATGGCTTGCAAAAGGTCCGGCTGGAATGGAATATGTGCCGGTGATGGTAGCCGAACATGAAATTCCGCTTATCGTAGGAGCCTATCAGATGGGAATACGGGATTACGATGTACAAAAGGCTTTTGAAGCGGTGAAAAAGATGCAGACGACATCTGCTCGAAAAGTAGATGGTGGGTTTGCCGGAAACCGAGATTTGGAACACTATCTCAAATATAAGTTTGTGCCGGCCGATTTGGGAAGGTTTTCAAATACACTCGAGTATTCTTATGATGACTGGACGGTAGCTCAGTTTGCAAAATCATTAAATAAACCGGATGAATATAAGACATTTATCGATCGGGGATATTGGTGGAAAAATGCGATCGAACCTGATAGTGGATATGCGCAGCTGAGAAATAGTGACGGATGTTTTGTAACTCCTTTCGATCCTTTTACGAGTGGACGTAATGCTCAATATGTAGAAGGGAATGCTTGGCAACTCAGCTATTTTGTCCCTCAGGATGTACCGGCTTTAATCGATATAATCGGGCGTGAAAAGTTTATAAAAAGGCTCGATTGGGGATTTCAGGTAAGCGAGTCTGTAAGATATAATGCTCCTAATGATAAATATTGGGATTATCCGGTTGTACAAGGAAATCAGCAGTCGATGCATTTTGCTTTTCTGTTCAATTGGGCAGGAGAACCCTGGCTTACGCAGAAATGGAGTCGTTCGGTAATCGACCGTTACTATGGAAAAGGAATTGGAAATGCTTATTTGGGTGATGAGGACCAAGGACAGATGAGTGCCTGGATGGTTATGGCTTCTCTGGGACTTTTCCAAACTGACGGAGGCTGTCGTGTGGATCCTGTATATGAAATAGCGAGTCCGTTGTTCAGTAAAGCGGTGATCGATTTGGGCAAACGTTTCGGAAGAGGAAATACATTTACGATAGAGGCGAAAGATGTTTCGAGAAAAAATAAATATGTACAAAGTGCGATTTTGAATGGTAAACCCTTGAATAATTTCTGGTTCCCGGCCCGGGAATTATTAAAAGGCGGTACTCTGATTCTCCAAATGGGAGAGACTCCTAATAAAAATTGGGGGGTGGGCAGGCTTCCCGATTAATTATTGACATTGATTATGGGAAGATAGATACGAATACAGGGCATCTTTATGTCCTTGTGATAGAGTAATATATATTATTAATAAGGTAATAAATCTTAAATCTGCAAATTTTAAAATCTGATATCATGAGTAAGGTTACAAAAACTTTATCCGGATCGTGTTATTATCGTTTCGGATCTGTAAAGAAGATGTTATTTATTCTTCTGTGTGCTTTTATGTCTCAACCTTTGTGGGCACAAACTGAAATTTCGACAGTCGATCAATTAAAGTCGATAATGGATAATCCGGAAGGAAGTTATAAATTGGTAGCGGATCTCTCTCTCTCCGAAGATTGGGTTCCTCTGGGAACGACAGATGATCCTTTTACAGGTACGTTCGATGGGAACGGTCATATAATAAAAGGATTGAAGTTTAGTGATGAGACTGCTAATAACGTCGGGTTCATAGGAGTAGCACAAAATGCTACGATCAAAAACGTCGGTTTTGAAGATGTATATTTTATAGGGCGCGCTGATGTAGGCGCCATTATCGGTAAGGCAACTGCTTCAACAATAGAGGGTTGTTATACAACTGGGTATATACAAGGTTATGACCATGTTGGCGGAGTTGTAGGAGGTACCTATCCGACCGATCCCGAAGGAAATGGAAAATCGATGATTTTTAATTGTTTTTCTACGGCAGAGGTAGTATCTGTATCTTATCAATGTGGAGGTATTCTCGGACTGGCGGCTGATGTTGAAATACATAATGTATATTTTGCCGGCGTATGTTCTACTCCCAATTCCAATACGGGCGGTATTGTTTCTCTTATATATAAAGCATCGGAAGTTTATGGCGACGATGCGAATATCATTTCGAATTCAGTAGTTGTATCTCCATACTTGAAAGGGGGGACAATTACACGTCGTATTTTAGCTAATCGGGGAGATAATGATAAAGGTATGCCATATAAGTTAATGAATAATTATGCATTGCAGAATATGCTGATTAACGGGGTGCAGATCGACGACGAAGAAGCGATGATAGGCTCTGATATGCCACAGGGAGAGAGCAAAACAATGGATGAGTTGAAGAGTTCAGCCTTTTATAAAAGTATATTGGGTTGGGATGAAAGTGTTTGGAGAATGAATGACGGTAATTATCCGGTATTACTTTGGCAACCTGAAGAAGCTCTTAATATCGATCGTGTGGTAGGGTTACCGACAGAACCGGGAAATGTTTCTTCAGGTACCGATATTTCGGTTACAGCATATTCTGTTATGGGACTCGATGTTACTTATACATCAGAGGATCCGGAAGTAGCAACGATAGATGCAGAAGGTAAAATTTCATGTTTAAAAGCAGGAAAAACCGTTATTAAAGCTTCTACGGCAGGTAATAGTTTGGTTATGCCGGCTTCGTCGGAGTATCATCTTAACGTAATTACGGTATCCTCTTCGATACGTACAGCTGAAGATTTGAATAATATACGTTATGATCTTGTAGGTGAATATACTCTTGAAGAAGACATCGTTTTGGATGCTCCTTGGGAACCTATCGAAGGTTTTTCGGGGATATTGAATGGTAATGGCCATATAATAAAAGGGATAACTTTTGGAGATGAGAAAAAAAGTAATGTCGGACTCTTTGGATCGACCAAAGGGGCGGTTATCAGCAAACTCGGTTTAGAGAATGCAGAGTTGATCGGTGATGTAAATGTGGGAGCTTTGGTCGGAGCGGCTGAGAATACGAAAATCACGGAATGTTATGTTGCAAATAGTTATATCGAAGGGCGAGATCATGTCGGTTCGATCATCGGAGGTATTTTACCTAACGGAGAAGGCAGTACGATCGTGCAGAATTGTTATGCGACAGCAGAAGTCACTTCTCGTTCGACACAGGCTGGAGGTATTGCCGGAACTATGGGAGACGGCATCATCGACAAATGTTTTTATTCAGGTATTGTGAAAACCCAAGCCTCGAATGCCGGCGGAATTGTTTCGTTGATCGATAACGGTGTGGAGCAAACGATTTCTAATTGTATATGCCATTCACCCTTTATGCTGGGTAGAAATGTAGGTCGTATTTTGGCTACAAAAGACAATAGGGAAGCTACATTGAATAATAATTATGCCCGTTATGATGTAATGAGGGGGGAATCTGAGAGTACGTTGCAGGGCTATGATCCTGAAGATCCGGAATCTATATCAGAAGGATTGAACGGTATAACGACAGCTCGAGAATTTGTGTATTCTTCTGAATTTTATGAGACACAGTTGAATTGGGATATGACTACGATCTGGAAGATGGCGGGTGAAGGTGTGATCTATCCTATTCTCGCATGGCAAAAAACACCTATAACCGCATCTGTTTTGAATTTACCACGAGAAAAGGTGCGTTTGGTAAAAGGGAATTCAATGAAAATAAAAGGGTACGGATCGATGGGGCAGCCTATATACTTTGAGACACCTCAGGAAAATACGATTGTAACGATGTGGCTTGAATATAATGCTTATGATGAGATTGATTTTGCCCTTTTCGGAACAATAGGTGATAATTTGCAATTTGGGACTGCTACAGTGAAATCGTCGACAGATGCTACCGAATTTATTACGGAATCGGAGACATATTTCGATATTGAAGTGATAGATGGCGAATCGTTGAAAAAAGAGATCAGTTCGGTGGAAGATTTGATGAATATAACAGAGGATATGATGGGCGATTATAAATTAACTTGTAATATCGATCTTACTTCTATCGCTTCTTGGACTCCTATAGGGAATAAGCAAAATCCTTTCAAGGGTAAATTAGACGGTAACGGTTATTCTATTATTAATTTGAAATATAATAATGCAGGTGGAAATGAAGTGGGACTTTTCGGATATACTAGCGGAGCAGTCATTAAAAATCTGGGTGTGATCGATGTTGAAATTATAGGAAATGCCGATGTGGCTGCTGTTTCCGGAGGCGCGACTGGTACTACATTCTCTCAGGTTTGGGTTACCGGAACTATTGAAGGAAACGACCATGTCGGAGGTATAGTCGGTATGACTTATACGGGAGGTGCTTCCTCAATTTCAGATTGTTACTGTCGGGCTACGATGTCAACCCGTATGGCACAGGTCGGAGGCTTAGCCGGTGTTATACAATCAACGAAAATAGAACGGTCATATTCTTCAGGTACCGTAACCGCACCTACTACCGATTGGCAGAAAAATGCAGGAGGCTTGGTCGGTCTTTCGTATGACGGGAATAATGAATTGTACGGGGTGGTTTCGCTGGCTTCTTCGGTAACTGGAGGAACGACTAATCCGTGGATCGCAAGAGGTGATGTAGCTGTAATATCTAATAGTTTATATCGTTCGGATATGGTTTTGTCAGTGGGTGACGAAAGTGTTCCCGGATATGATCAACCGAGTGAATCTGCCAAAAAGGATCTGAGCAGTTTTTATAAACAATCTACTTATGAAGCTTTAGAGTGGGATTTTTCTTCGGTATGGAAAATCGAGTCTAACGAATTTCCGACATTACAGATACAGAAAAAGATTATTTCGGGGATAGAAAATATTGATTCAGACGAAAATGAGTATGTACCTTATGTTCAAAACGGAAAATTGTTTATAACCGGTATTGGAAAAGCCGAGATTGTCGTATTCGACCTGAACGGCAGATTAATTGCCGGCTCATCCGCAATGTCAGCCGATACGGGTATACAATTGCCAACGAAAGGAATATATGTAGTACGTGTTGTTGAGAACGGAAAAACGATGACCTTTAAAGTTGTTAACTTATAAGAATAGTAGTCGGCCGGCATGTTCGGTTAAATATCATAAGAATGTGCCGGCCGCAATACTTTCATTTATATTTTCATATCGATTTAGGTGTGTTGTTGGGTAGTAATATCCTGTGAATCAGCTTTAAGGGTATGAGGATAAGGTGTCTATAATATTGAATAATTAGAATTAAAATATGATTTCCAAAAATAAGATACGGAGTCTCCGGCAGATATGCCTTGTAATAATTATTTTATGGCTCTTGCCCGTTGCGGCTTTTTCAGCGAATATACGATTGTCGGGACGTGTGACCGATGAGAAGGGCGAGATTATGATCGGAGTGAATATAAAGGAAAAAGGAACGAATAACAATACGGTTACTTCTGTAGACGGAACTTATAACATTGTTCTGGAAAGTGACCGGCCGGTATTGGTGGTTACCTATTTGGGATATAAAACGCAAGAAATACAGGTAGGACCTAAACAACAAATACTTGATATCGTACTTGAAGAAAACATTTCTGAACTAAATGAAGTAGTAGTTGTCGGTTACGGAGAACAGCGAAAAATTGCAGCTGTAGGAGCTCAGTCTCAATTAAAAGTAAAAGATCTGAAGACTCCGGCGGGTAACCTTGCATCGTCGCTTGCCGGACGATTATCGGGTGTTGTCGTAATACAGAAAAGCGGTGAACCGGGGCATGACGACTCTGATATTTGGATTCGGGGTATTTCTACATTTACCAATCAGAACCAAAGTCCGCTCATATTGGTAGATGGTGTTGAACGGTCTTTTTCGAATATCGACCCTGAAGATATCGAATCGTTTACCGTATTGAAAGATGCTTCAGCTACGGCCGTTTATGGAGTACGTGGTGCAAATGGTGTGATTATAATAAAAACGAAGCCCGGAAAACCGGGGAAACCTTCGTTTTCAATTGATTATTATGAAGGATTTACGCGTTTTTTCAAAACGGTAAGTCTGGCTAATGGAATAGATTATATGGAAGCCGCTAATGAAGCGTATGCAAATAGCAGCCCCGGAGGAGATGCCGTTAAGTATACACCTGAGTTTATAACCGCTACAAAAAAAGCGAACGGTTTTATTCCTAACGATGATCCTTCGAGGTACAACAGCTATTTATATCCGTCGGTCGATTGGATGAAGGAAGTCTTTAATGATTGGGGGCATAATCGCCGGGCCAATATAAATGTAAGGGGTGGTGTGCCGAATGCTTCATATTATGCTTCTTTGTCTTATTACAATGAGACCGGATTGACTAAGACGGATGCCTTAGCAAATTATAATGCCGATATGAGTTTTACCCGGTATAATTATACGACGAATATCAATCTGAAGGCTACTGACAAAACAGCTGTCGATATTGGTGTTTACGGTTATTTTTCTGAAGGTAATTATCCTTATGTAGGTACAACAGAGGCTTTCGTGCAGGCAATGGATGTTACTCCCGTCGATTTCCCGGTTTTATATCCCGATGGTTCCGTACCGGGAATAAGTACTAATTACGGAATGCGAAATCCTTATGGTGAGATTACTCAGCGCGGATATAAAAATGAATATCGGAATCAGGTAAATTCTAATTTACGTGTAACGCAAGATTTCGATTATTGGAAATGGAGTAAAGGTCTGAAGGCATACGCTATGATTGCTTTCGATGTAAATAATAATCAGAATATATATAATCAGAAAGAGGCGAATACCTATTATCTTTCGTCTGATGTGGGCCGCGATCCTGCCACTGGATTATGGCTGAATCCTTACGATGAAAGCGGCAACTTAAAGTTGGTACGTACCTGGGAGGCCAATCCGCCAACGTTGTCATATAGTCGTGCATTATTCGGCAACCGTAGTTTTTATTTTGAAACGGCATTGAATTATGATCGTGTTTTTGCTAAGAATCATCGGGTAGGAGCGTTATTCTTATTTAATCTGAAAACATACCGTGATGCGAATGCCGGTGATTTTATCGCCGCTATACCGTATAAGAACAGAGGTATATCGGGGCGCGTAACTTATGCTTTTCTCGACAGGTATTTTTTGGAGTTCAATGCCGGTTATAACGCTTCTGAAAATTTTTCACCGAAAAACAGGTATGGCTTTTTCCCTGCCTTCGGAGCTGGCTGGGCTGTATCTGAAGAACCTTTCTGGAAAGTGATAAAACCTTATGTCTCATTTCTGAAAGTAAGATACACAAATGGTTTGGTGGGAAGTGATGTTGCCGGAAATCGTCGTTTCGGTTATCTGACAATCGTAAAATCGGGACAAACCGGATATGCTTTCGGAAATGAAAAGAAAGTGATGGAAGGTATCGCCATAACCGATTACGGTACTGATATACGCTGGTCGGTTTCGAGAAAACAGGATTTAGGTATCGATCTCAAGTTCCTGAACGATCAGTTATCTTTTATTTTCGATTTTTATAAAGAGCATCGTACGGGGATATTTCTCGAGCGTGCGGCTGTTCCCGGGTTTGTCGGATTAAGTTCGATGCCGTGGGCCAATTTGGGTGTAGTAGACAATAAAGGTGTTGAAATATCTATGGATTATACGCAACGTTTGGCTAAGAATGTCGCAATTACGGCTCGTGCTAATCTTTCTTTAAATGAAGATAAAATTATCGAAGATGATCAGCCGACACAGCCTTATCCTTGGATGGAGAAAAGAGGGCGTAATGTATTGGCGAGATACGGTTATGTTGCGGAAGGTCTTTTTACGAGTGAGGAAGAAATAAAGCAACATGCCCGTCAGTTCGGGGAGTCAGAGCCCGGAGAAACCTCGAGAATAGGGGATATAAAATATGCCGATTTGAATAATGACGGTGCCATAGATCAGAATGATGTGACCAAGATTGGGCGAGGACGCGTTCCTAATCTGGTATATGGGTTCGGAGTAGATATACAAATCGGTAATTTTGCGATTGGGGCTTTATTTCAGGGAACTCACGGTGCCGATGTCCTTTTAAGCGGTAAAAGTATACAACCTTTTATCGGTGACGGCGGTATAGGAAATCTATATTCGAATATAACCGATCGATGGTCTGCCGATGATCCTACTAATCAGAATGTTTTTTATCCTCGTTTGGCATGGGGAGGAGGTGATGCTCATAATGTGAATAATTTTAAGCCCAGTACTTGGTGGGTAAAAGATATTAGTTATTTACGTTTCAAACAACTTTCTATTTCATATAATTTACCTCGTAAATGGATGGAAAAGATTATGATAAAAAATGCTCGTATTTATGTAATGGGAAGTAATCTGTTTACTTTTTCTCCATTTAAATTGTGGGATCCCGAGTTAAATACTTCGAACGGAGGAGCATATCCTAATATCAGTAGTTATTCTATCGGATTGAACTTTAATTTCTAATCTTAAAAAAAACATATATCATAAATGAAACGATTTAAGAAATATCTGATAATACCTTTAACTGTCATGTCGCTGGTCGCCTGTAGTGATTTTTTCGATACGATTCCGAATGACGACCTTACGTTAGAGACAACATTTAAAAGTAATACGTTGACTGAACAGTTTCTTGCAAACGTATATTCATTCGTTCCCGACGAATTTAATCAACGTATGGGGGCTAATACTTCGGGGGCGTGGACCGGTGGATCGAGTGAAGCCGAATATGTGTGGGGATTTGTAGCATCTCAGGTTTTAAATAGCGGAGGACTCGAACCCGCTCATGATTTATGCAAAAGATTTTGGGATGAATATTATAAAGGAATTTCGAGAGCCAGCATATTTATAGAAAATGTGGACAAATGTAAAGAAATGCCTCCTCTTACTCGTCAGTATCGTAAAGCCGAAGCACGGGCATTAAGAGCTATGTATTATTTTAATTTATTTAAAATATATGGTCCTGTCGTTATTTTAGGAGATAAGGTAATCTCTCCCGATGCTACATTTGGCGAAGTGCAATTGCCGCGCAACAGTGTGGAGGAATGCATTGATTTTATAGAGAAACAATTGAAAATGGCTGCTGATGATCTTCCTGTTGTAGCCGATAATAATTCATTGGGACGTATTACAAGACCTATTGCTTTAGCTGTGCGTACTCAGGTTCTGTTATATGCTGCCAGCCCTTTGTATAATGGCGGTAGCGATGTGTACGCTAATATGAAAAATCACGATGGCAAGTATTTGTTTCCCAAAGAAAAAAGTCAGAAAAAATGGGAAATAGCAAGAGATGCAATGCGGGATTTTATTAAAGAATATGTTCCTTCGGTTTATGACTTGTATCGGATCGATACCGATGGCAAAGATTACCAGCCGGGATCGGGAAAGAAAATAGATGCATATATGTCGTATCGGGAAGTTGTTCGGGGAGATAATCTGTATAATCCCGAGATTATATTTTATCGATTGTATAATGCTACATCTATTTTTCAGTATGACCTGACTCCGTTTCATAACGGTGCCCCCTCTCCGGGATATAGCGGTGGTTGCGGAAAGTCGATGACGCAAGAAATGGTCGATCTTTATTATACTAAAAACGGATTACGTATAACCGAAGATCAAGAATATATTAATGGAATATCTATGTCTCGTAAAAAGTACACCGATCCGGTTGTTCCTTCACGGGTGTTTGCTAAAGTGAATACTTTGAATCAGTGGGTTGAGCGAGAACCGCGTTTTTATGCCGATGTAACCTTTAATAATTCTGTGTGGTTAAAAACAGATCCTGAAGAAATAACGACGACATTATATTATAATGGTAATTCGGGAAAAGCCGTAGGACAGAATAACTATTCAGTTACCGGTTATTTGGTACGTAAAGGAGCTCCTTTGGGAGATTGGAGTACATCTGGAGACAGGGCATGTATTCTGATGCGTTTGGCGGAGATTTACCTTAATTATGCCGAAGCGTTGAATGAATGTGGTGATGTGGATGAAGCCATCAAATATGTTAATTATATCCGGGAACGTGCAGGTATTCCTGAATATGGAGAAGGTACAGATGCCAATGGGTTTGAGCGTATAACCATATCGAAAGATCAGGATGAATTACGTAATCGCATCAGGAGGGAACGTACGATCGAGTTGGCCTTTGAAAATCATCGTTACTTCGATGTGCGTCGTTGGTGCGTTGCCGATATGGCTACAGGTGACGATTGGGTTTATCCTGCATATCACAAAGGTGGAGAAGGCGGCGAGATGCATGGTTTGGATATAAATAATGATCCGCCTTTATTCTTTAATAATATCGTATTCGAAAAACGGGTATTTAATAAAAAACATTATTTATTCCCGATTCCGAAAGATGAACTGAGTATAAATTCTATGCTTGTACAAAATACCGGTTGGGAAATCGGGGCAAATTAGTAAGTCCGATCATTTGTTGTTTTTAATGGGGTGGCATGATAAAAATTGTGCCACCTTTATTTTAAAATGTCTTTCAAGAGTACTATTGATAGTTTTAATTTGAAAGATTTATCTTTTCCAAAATTTGATATTATAAAAAATACCGTATATTTGTTGTAGAATTCAGTTATATATGTAAGATTATGGTTTGAGAGCGTAGAAATAATCTAAAATTTTTTTAAAGTGCTTCTGTTTTCGATATCCTCATCTAATATACTGATTCTTTTTTATGATGTTAGTCCGGTAGTAAATCGGATGATTTGAGTATGTATGATAAAACCACAAATATTAACCTTTTAAATGATGCTCTATGAAATTTAATAGACATACGTATCGGAAATTCGGAGTTATAGCTCTCGGATGTCTGATGTTTCACGGGGTTGCGGATGCCGCAGCTCCGACGGGTGTAAAGGGACGGTCTTTTACGCCGAATAGTGTTAAACTTATCTGGACTGGAAGCGAAGATGCGACTGAGTATTGGGTACAACGTTCGAGCGATGGAACCACATTCCAAAGAGTCGCTATCGTGCCGGCTGGAACAGAATTTTATATCGATGAAACAGTAAGTGCTTCTGCACCATACTTATATCGTGTTGTAGGTCGTAAAGGCGGTATTTCCGAAACTTCGGATGCAGTTGGTGTCGCAACATTGAAGTTACCGAATTTGAGTGCTATTACGGCAGATGTATCTGGAAAAATCACCTCTCAATATGCCGGGTTGAATAATAATGAAAATACTTCTAAACTGATTGATGGTTCTGTAGATACGAAATATTTGTTTAATAAAAATTCGGGTTGGGTAAAATATGAGTTTCCTCAAGGTGCCGTTGTAACTCAGTATTCTATTGTATCGGGGAATGATGCTTCTGAACGTGATCCTAAAAATTGGGTTTTGGAAGGTTCAAATGATAATTCTACTTGGAGCGAATTAGATTCGAGAAATTATATTGCATTCCCGGGGCGCAAGGCAAAACTGCATTATGCTATCTCAAATACGAAGTCGTATAAATATTATCGTTTGAATATTAAAAGCAATAACGGTGGTTCGATGACGCAGATGGCGGAATTTACATTGTATGCTGATTGCGAAATTACCCGTAATGACGCGGTTCCTGCTACTCCCTCAAATTTTAAATTCTTGAGTGAAATGAGTAGTAACGGAGAAGTTCAGATTATGCCTTCGAGTAATCAAATCATTTTAACATGGAGTGATGCTTCGGATAATGAAGACTATTTTGTTATCGAACGGTCGACCGATAATGCAACATGGGATTGGTCTACCACCGTCGATCGGGATAATACTCGGTATCGCGCTGTTTGTTTGACTCCTGAAACCCATTATTATTTCCGTATTAAAGCGGTAAACGATATCGGTTCGTCTGACTGGGTTTCGACAGATGCTACGACAATGAATAACATTCCTGCGGAAACTATAAATGAAGACTGGGATGTTCATAGAGCTACTTTAAGATTACAGTATTACGATGATGACATTGCTATTTATTATGACGACGATATGGATAAGTCGATTACCTGGCCGAAAGAAGTATTCGGTGATATCTGGCGATACTGTAAAAAAGTTTATGGGGATTATAGTGACCCGCGTCTCGAAGTATATTTTCACGCCGGCAAGTATTCCGGAGGACATCCTTCTACCTGGAGTCGTGCCGACCATCATTATAAAAATATCCTTGACTTAGGTACAGGTGCCGGAACCAATGAAGCATGGCAGAGTTATGGCGGTAATAACCTCGATTTACCGGTACATGAAATAGGTCATATCATGGAAGGAGCATCGTTGCATGTACATGGTTCTCCCGAACGTGTGGTATGGGGAGATAGTAAATATGCCGAAATATTTAATTATGACGTATATGTAGGTTGTGGGCTTACTGATCAGGCCGAGCGTTGGAAAAAAATGCAGATGGAAAATAACGATAGCTCTACCCCGGCTCCCGGAATATACTGGTTCCGTGATTTCTATTATCCTATTTATTCTCAGTATGGGGGGAGTAAATTACTGGCCGATTTTTTTGTTTACATGAAGAAACTGATTCCTCAGAAAAACGGAGATTATACTCGTGATATGAATATGGGTGAATTTATTCATTGTTACAGTGCCGCTGCAGGAGTAAATCTGAAAAGTCAGGCTACCGTTGCTTTTGGTTGGAAAGATGAATGGGAATTTCAGTTGACAAAAGCTCAGGCTGAATGTCCATTCGACTATAAAGATCCAGATGGTAATGTAATGGAAGGGGGAGCCGGTTCTGCTTCGATCGATGCTAATAGTGCCGAAAACGGAGTAGAAAACCTTTTCGATAAAAATGAAAAGACTTTTTACGAGGCTACTCGGACTAGCGAAGGAGAAACATTCGATATTTTTTTTTCTTCCGTTAAACCGGTAATTCTTAGCGGATATTCCCTTACCTGTGGTAGCGGAACTCTTACTCCTCCGGCTGATTGGACATTGTCGGTTTCGGAAGATGGAGAACAATGGAAAGTAGTGGATACACAAAGTGGTCAAATTTTCAGTAAAGCATATGAGGAAAAAAGTTATGATGTTACTGTAGGTGATGCTGCTTATAATAAATTTAAATTGTCGATTTCTAAACTTCGTCTCGGTAATAAGATAACTTTATCTGAATGGGAGCTTAGAGGCACTTTGAAAAATATCCCTACGGCTCCGGTTGGCCTTAAACTGACCGAAGAAACCGACGGTCTTTTATTGCAATGGAGCGATTATTCGATTGTTAATGATGCTTATGTCGTAGAGTCTTCGACAAAGGCTGCAGAGGGTTTTGGTGAATTAGCCAAATTGAATGCAAACCAAATGAGCTATCTTGATACTAATCCTTTGGAAGAAGACGCGACTCGTTATTATCGGGTGAAAGCACTTGGAGGAGAAGCTGAGTCTGAGTACAGCGATGTGGTTTCTACTGAAATATTGGGAATCGACGGAACGGTTACCGATGATGCCGATTTCAGGAAACTGGATGAATTTCCCGGTAACAGGGTATATATTTATAATATAAACGGAAGTGTCGTTTATTCTGGATCTATGACCTATGCAAAATGGTTGCAATTTATACAGGGAGAAAGCGGATTATCCGGTATCTATTTATATCAGATTATTCTCAATTCTTCGCAAGCGCCTATGTATGGTAAAATAAAGACAATAAAATAATTTACGGTCGATACTTTTATAACGTCCTGCATATCATATGCAGGACGTTTTTTATTGTTGTTGATCTCATTTTTAATCGAAATAAATAATATGTATATATTTTATAATTATTCATGAAAAATAATAAAAATACGATGGGTTATGTAATGATGTAGTATTTTTAAATCGCATTATTATAGTAAAAACGGTTATTATTTAATAGCGAATAAATGGTATTACAATTATTTTGATTGTGATACGAACATAAAGTTTTTGACTGAAAAAGATTTCCCGATATTGATGAATTTGGTTTTAGGCATGTGCGGGAAAATTATCAATTGATTTTGGATGAATTTGATACTGGTTATTAAATTGATAACACAGTTGGGTAGTATGTTTTTTATGCCTTGGAATATAGGCCAATAATCTTTTTATGAAACACATTTTATTGAAATTGATGCCTCTTCAGGCATTATTATTAATCGCATGTAATACTACGGAAAAATACACTTCCGATTACTCTCGTTATGTAGATCCTTTTATCGGTACCGGTGGGCACGGACATACTTTCCCGGGTGCCGTAGTACCTTACGGTATGATACAGCCTAGTCCCGATACACGTATTTACCAGTGGGATGCTTGTTCGGGGTATCATTATTCCGATACTACGATAAACGGATTTTCCCATACGCATTTAAGCGGAACAGGTTGCGGAGATTACGGGGATATATTGCTGATGCCGACCGTAGGGGAGAAACACATAGATCCTGAACCGGATAATAGTCAGCAAAAGACATATGCTTCTCGGTTTTCCCATAAAAATGAAGTAGCGATTCCCGGGTATTATTCTGTTTTTTTAGATCGATACGGAGTAAAGGCTGAAATTACCTCTTCGAAACGCTCGGCTATCCATCGATATACGTTTCCAAAGAGTGATAATTCGGGCTTCATTGTCGATCTTGATTATAGTCTTCAGGGACAGAAAAATGAAGATATGGAGATCGAAGTTATTAGCGATACAGAAATTCAAGGGCATAAAAAGACTGCTTATTGGGCTTTCGACCAATATATAAATTTTTATGCAAAGTTTTCGAAACCGTTTACTTTTGAGGTCTTTAATGATTCGGTATATGTTCCCGGAAAAGATAAAAAGGAAGCGCGCTCGAAAGTTTTATTGAGTTTTACGACGAAAAATTCAGAAGAAGTTTTGGTGAAAATCGGTATATCTGCTGTAGATTGTGAGGGAGCCCGAAAGAATGTGGAAACGGAAATCCCCGGTTGGGATTTCGACAAAGTGAGGGCCGATGCTAAAAAAGAATGGAATAATTACCTTTCTAAAATAGAAGTTTCTACACAAGACAGTGTGCAAAAGACTATATTTTATACCTCTATGTATCATGCAGCTATAGCTCCGAATCTCTTTACCGATGTAGATGGCCGTTATTTAGGGATGGATTTGAAAATACATAAAACGTTACCCGAAGAACCGGTTTATACGGTTTTCTCTCTGTGGGATACTTTCAGAGCTTTACATCCTTTACTGACAATTATAGACCCGGCAAGGAATGAAGCATTTATTCGCTCGCTGATCAAAAAGTCGGAAGAAGGCGGTATTTACCCCATGTGGGATTTGGCCTCGAATTATACCGGAACGATGATCGGCTATCATGCTGCATCGCTCATTTTGGATTCGTATATGAAAGGATATCGTGATTTTGATGTGTATAAAGCATATCAGGCGTGTTTGCGTGCTGCTGTTTATGACACGGCGGGTATTCATTGTCCTAAGCCGGTCTTGCCTTTTCTTATGCCTAAGGCAAAATATTATAAAAACAAACAGGGGTATATTCCTTGTAATCTCGAGGATGAGTCGGTTGCTAAAGGTTTGGAATATGCATATGATGATTGGTGTATCGCTCAGTTAGCCGGTCAGTTGGGAGATAGTACTAATTATAAAAAATACGATGAATTCTCTAAAGCGTATAAAAAATATTTCGATCCTTCTACTCGGTTTATGAGAGGATTAGACGATAAGGGCAAATGGCGTACACCTTTCAATCCCCGATCGTCGAATCATCGTAACGACGATTATTGTGAAGGTACTGCTTGGCAATGGACCTGGTTTGTTCCACAGGATATTCCCGGGTTGGTAAAACTCATGGGAGGACGTGATGCATTTATCGGAAAACTCGATTCATTATTTATGGTCAGCTCCGAGATCGACGGGAATTTGGTATCAGCCGATATATCGGGACTGATAGGTCAGTATGCGCATGGGAATGAACCGAGTCATCATATAATACACTTGTATAATTATGTAGGTTATCCATGGAAAACTCAGCAATTGGTGGATAGTGTTTTTGTAAGTCAGTATTCGGCAAAACCCGATGGGCTGTCAGGAAATGAAGACTGTGGGCAGATGTCGGCTTGGTTTATTCTTAATTCTATCGGTTTTTATCAGGTTTGTCCGGGTGATCCTACTTATTCGATTGGCCGCCCTCTGTTCGATGAGGTGAAAATACATTTACCCGGAGGCAAAATCTTTACGGTAAGGACACATAATAATTCGGCGAAAAATAAATATGTACAGCAGGCTTTTTTGAACGGGGCCGAGCTGGATATTCCCTTCTTTAGCCATCGTGATATAGAAAACGGAGGAACTCTGGTTTTGGAGATGGGAGATAAACCCTCGGAATGGGGAACGGATAAATAAAATTTGATCAATCGTTATTTTTCATGAAATTGAATAAATTGAAACGAAACCCTGTAAGTTGGGTTCCTTCTTCGTATTTTGCAATGGGGTTGCCGTTTGTTATACTAAATATGGTGACGGTACTTATGTTTAAAGGGCTCGGTACCTCCGATGCGCAAATTACATTTTGGACTTCTTTAATTATACTGCCCTGGACATTGAAACCCTTGTGGAGTCCTTTCCTTGAAATGTATAAAACAAAAAAATTCTTTGTCGTTATCACTCAAGTTATAACAGGCGTTGTATTTGGTCTGGTCGCACTTTCATTGCATCTTCCTCATTATTTTGCTGTTTCTATTGTATTATTGGCAGTAATAGCGTTTAGTGGAGCGACTCATGATATTGCGTGCGATGGCGTGTATATGAATGAGCTGTCGAAATCGCAACAGGCTAAATATATCGGCTGGCAAGGTGCTTTTTACAATATTGCGAAGATTGTGGGTACGGGTTTTTTAGTGTATTTGGCCGGTTTTCTGATAAATCATTATGGAGGAGGGGCAGATTCTTCTGCGACAGCAAATCATGACGCGAACGTTAAGGCATGGATGATAATAATGATGATAATCGGAGCGACGATGATATTACTCGGTTTGTACCATATCAAAATGTTGCCTTCAGGAGGAGGAACTCATCAGAGGACCCAAACGGTAATAGAGACACTGGCGGCTTTATGGAAAGTGATAAAAGAGTTCTTTAGAAAAAAACATATTATCTATTATGTTTTTTTTATTATCCTCTACCGTTTTGCCGAAGGTTTTGTCATGAAGGTTGTGCCTTTATTTTTAAAAGCGTCACGGGGAGAGGGCGGATTAGGATTAACCGAACAACAGATCGGCTTATATTACGGTACGTTTGGAGCTGCGGCATTTGTATTGGGATCGCTTTTGGCAGGCTATTATATTTCCCATTTCGGATTAAAGAAAACATTATTTTCTCTGTGTTGTGTTTTTAATTTTCCATTTATGGTTTATACTTTCTTCGCAATGTTTCAGCCTTCTTCCGAATGGATTATCGGAAGCGGCATAGTTTTCGAATATTTCGGGTATGGTTTCGGGTTTGTTGGTCTTACATTATTTATGATGCAGCAAATCGCTCCCGGAAAACACCAGATGGCTCATTACGCATTTGCATCGGGGATAATGAACCTCGGGGTTATGTTGCCGGGAATGGCCAGCGGGTATATAAGTGATCTTTTGGGGTATAAGATATTTTTCATCTTTGTATTGGTTGCGACTATACCATCTTTTCTAATAACCTATTTTGTCCCTTTTACTTACGATGAGATTACTAAAAAAAATGCATGAAATAACATTATAATTCAATTTGCTAAAAATAATAAAGCTATGAGTCAGAATATGAATATGCCGTGGGAAGAGCGGCCTGAGGGATGTAAAGAGGTTATGTGGCGTTATTCGGCTAATCCTATTATTCCCCGTAATTTATTGCCGACATCTAACAGTATTTTCAATAGTGCTGTCGTGAGGTTTAACGGTGTTTTTGCCGGAGTATTTCGTTGTGATGATACTAACCGGCGTATGCGTCTGCACGTAGGTTTTAGTAAGAACGGTATCGATTGGAATATTAACCCTCAACCGTTGAAATTTTGTTGTGACGATCCTGAGATCGGAGAGTGGGTATACGGATATGATCCTCGTGTTTGTTTTATCGAAGGACGATATTATGTGACTTGGTGTAATGGCTATCACGGACCTACGATAGGGGTAGCTTGGACAACCGATTTCGAAACATTTCATCAGCTCGAGAATGCGTTTATTCCATTTAATCGTAACGGAGTTTTGTTTCCACGGAAAATAAACGGTAAATTTGCCATGCTGAGTCGTCCGAGTGATAACGGTCATACACCGTTTGGTGACATATTTTACAGCGAAACGCCGGATATGTGTTATTGGGGACGTCATCGTCATGTTATGTCGCCGGCCCCTTTTGAGAAAAGTGCCTGGCAATGTACTAAAATAGGAGCCGGTCCCACTCCCATAGAAACACCGGAAGGATGGTTGCTTATTTATCATGGAGTACTGAACTCTTGTAATGGGTTTGTTTATAGTTTTGGTTCGGCATTGCTCGATCTTGACGAACCCTGGAAAGTGAAATACCGTTCGGGTCCTTATTTGATCTCTCCGCAGAAAATATATGAATGTGTGGGTGATGTCCCGAATGTAACTTTCCCTTGTGCGGCTCTACATGATGAGAAAACGGGAAGAATTGCCGTTTATTACGGATGTGCCGATACGGTTACCGGGTTGGTATTCGGTTATATTCCTGAAATTGTGAAATTCACAAAAGAAAATTCATATATATAATTTACAATATGAGAAGAGTAGTAATTGTGTTTTTTTTGATGATTTTGTTGTGTCCCTTTTTATTGGTTGCGCAGGAAACAGATGATTTTTGGAATGATTCGGACATCGGGATATCGGGATTTCATTATGTAAATCCGTTTATCGGTACTACAAACTTCGGTACTACAAATCCGGGTGCCGTTTTGCCTAATGGTATGATGTCTGTCGTTCCGTTTAATGTAATGGGTTCTGAAACTAATAAATTTGATAAAGATGCTCGATGGTGGTCTACTCCGTATGAATACTATAACAAATATTTTACCGGTTATTCTCATGTAAATCTCAGTGGTGTAGGATGTCCCGATTTAGGAAGTTTATTACTTATGCCTATTTCTGGAACCCTTGAGGTAGATTATAAAAAGTATGGTAGTGCATATAACGATGAGAAAGCCGAGCCGGGTTATTATTCTAATCATTTGACAAATTATAATATTCAGACAGAAGTTTCGGCTACTCGTCGTACATCGATTGCCCGTTTCACTTTTCCGAAAGGAGAAAGTCATATATTAATGAATTTAGGGGAGGGGTTGACCAATGAAAGCGGGGCTATGTTGCGACGAGTGAATGACCGGGAAATTGAAGGCGTAAAATTACTCGGAACATTCTGTTATAATCCGCAAGCCGTTTTCCCAATTTACTTTGTAATGCGTGTGAATAAGACACCTCTGCAATTGGGATACTGGAAAAAACAAAGGGCGATGACAGGAACTGAAGCTCAGTGGGATCCCGATAACGGTCGTTATAAAATTTATACCCGGTATGCAAAAGAGATTGCGGGGGATGATGTAGGGGCTTTTTTTACTTATCAAACAAAGAAGGATGAACAGATAGAGGTGCAAATAGGGGTTTCTTTTGTAAGTATCGAGAATGCTCGGGAGAACCTCGATAAAGAACAACCGGGTTTCGATTTTGAAAACGTTCGTTATAAAGCCATGTTGGAGTGGGACAAGCAACTATCTCGCATCGATGTTACAGGGGGGACCGAAGATGAAAAAACTATTTTCTACACCGGATTATACCATCTCTTGATACATCCTAATACATTACAGGATGTAAACGGGCAATATCCGGCGATGGAAAGTGCAGAAATTAAAACGACAAAAGGCAATCGTTATACTGTATTTTCACTTTGGGATACTTACCGGAATGTTCATCAGCTGTTGTCGCTGGTTTATCCAGAGAAACAGATCGATATGGTAAGATCGATGATAGATATGTATAAGGAGCACGGTTGGTTACCCAAATGGGAATTGTACGGGAGAGAAACACTCACCATGGAAGGAGATCCTTCTATACCGGTTATTGCCGATACATGGTTGAGAGGTTTGCGTGATTTTGATATTAATACTGCTTATGAGGCGATGTATAAATCAGCGACTCTTCCCGGAAAAGAGAATCTGATGCGTCCTGATAATGACGATTATATGAGTAAAGGATATGTTCCTCTTACCGAGAAATACGATAATTCGGTATCGCATGCGCTCGAATATTATATTGCCGATTTTGCTTTGTCGCGACTGGCTGCTGACTTGGGGAAAAAAGACGATTCCGTTTTATTTTATAAACGTTCTTTAGGCTATAAACATTATTACGATAAGAAATTCGGGACCCTACGTCCTATATTGCCCGATGGAAAATTTTATTCACCATTCGATCCGAAAGAAGGCGAAAATTTCGAACCGTCGCCCGGTTTCCATGAAGGAAATGCTTGGAATTATACATTTTATGTTCCACATGATATTCCTGGACTTGCCAAACTTATGGGAGGTAAAAAGGCATTTGTAAATAAATTGCAGAAGGTCTTCGATGAAAACCTGTATGATCCCGCAAATGAACCGGATATCGCATATCCGTATTTGTTCTCACAATTTAAAGATGAGGGGTGGCGTACCGATAGGGAGGTAAATCGTTTGTTGAAAAAATACTTCAAAAATACGCCGGATGGAATTCCGGGTAACGACGATACCGGAACAATGTCTGCTTGGGCGGTTTTCAGTATGATGGGTTTCTATCCCGATTGTCCGGGGCTACCACGTTATACGATTACTTCTCCGACATTCGATAAAATAACAATACATTTGGATTCGCGTTATTATAAGAAAGACAAAATAGAGATAAAAATCGTGCGTCCGACACCGAATTCGATATATATCGATAAGGTACAAGTAGGGAACAAACTATTACCCTCCCGATTTATAACGCATGAGGAATTGGTAAATTCGGGAGTTATCTGTTTCATACTCAAAGAAAGAGAATAATAAATTGTATATTTTATAGATAACCGGATTTTTATCGATAATTTTAATTGCCATATAATCCTTTGGGTACAAATTGTTATGTAAAGGAGTATATGGCAATTATATTTGAAGTTATAAGCGTTCAGCCGTTTTTGGGGGTTCTGAACCGGATGAGGAAAAAGAACTTTGATTTCGTTTTTTATATAAGGATATGTTTACTGTTTACCCTCATTAGAATATGTCAACAACACAATAATAAAAAAGAAGAAATAATCTTTTGATTATTTCTTCTTTTATGTAGCGGGAACGAGAGTTGAACTCGTGACCTCCGGGTTATGAATCCGACGCTCTAACCAACTGAGCTATCCCGCCATCGTTTTAAATGCGGTGCAAAGATATAATACTTTTTTAAATAATGCAACGTTTGGACATAAATTTATATCGGTTTTTATTTCTTGTTTGATAATGATCTATAATACAGAATTGTAAATTCTTTTCTCAAAGCTTTGTAGCGTAAAAAACTAATTAGAGCTTTAAAAAATGAAATAAAGATATGTAAGATATAAATTTAATACATATATTAGCCGCCGATAAATTTTTGATTTTACATAAACGAACATAAATCTTATAAATCTGTACGAATGAAAAAGGAAAAATACATCGTTGAATATAGTTTAAATAATGTATCTCCTTCGGTACTATGGACTTATATCGGAACTGTTAACGGGCTTGCCGATTGGTTTGCCGACGATGTTGTCGCTGACGGAAAATTATATACATTTTACTGGAATAAGACACCTCAGCAGGCCATGCAAACGACATTCAGAGTTGGTAACTTTATACGTTTTCACTGGTTGGATGATGAAGATACGAAAACATATTTTGAATTTCGTATTAATGTGGCTGAACTTACGGGAAATGTTGTTCTTGAAATCACCGATTTTGCTGAAGAGGGGGAGAAACAGGATAGTATAGAATTGTGGAATAATCAGGTGAATACGTTAAAGCGTGTTCTGGGAGCTTGATTTTACTATATATTTAAAGATAATACCGGCTTGAAAAAGTCGGTTTTTATTTTATAATTTCGGATGATAATTGAGTAATGAAGAGCCTTTTTAGATTAGATATTATTCTGACATTTTTTTATTTATATAATTTCACTTTTAGGGGACTTTTTTACCACATATCACATACCGGATTGATTGAAAAAAGGTAATTTTGCACAGATTTTTATAAATCGCACGAGATGTTTAAAAATCCGGTTATAAAAATAGAGGAAAATGATGGTTTACCGGGGCGTAAACGATTATGGGCTGTAATTGCGGCTTCTATTGCTTTGGTTATGTCTGTCCTCGATGCCAATATTGTAAATATCGTTTTACCGACTTTATCACACGAATTCGGGACTTCTCCTTCTACGACGATCTGGGTAATGAATGCATATCAGTTGGCGATTACAGTTTCTTTGCTTTCCTTTTCTTCGTTAGGTGATATTTACGGATACCGGGTTGTTTTTCTTTCCGGAGTGGCTCTTTTTTGTGTAACTTCATTGATATGTGCTCTGTCTACAACTTTTTGGATGTTGACGACCGCACGTGTCTTGCAAGGAGTTGGAGCATCGGCGATTGCAAGTGTCAATATCGCGCAGTTGCGGATGATATATCCGCGAAAATATTTAGGACGCGGGATGGGGATCAATGCGATGGTTGTTGCAGTATCGGCTGTTGCAGGGCCTTCAGTTGCCAGTGCAATCCTGTCGTTTGCTTCATGGCATTGGCTTTTTATTATAAATATTCCGGTAGCGATATTGGCGCTTATTATGGGACTTATTTTTTTACCGAAAAGAGAAATAAGGCATGCTCACCGGTTTGATATTCCGAGTGCGGTTGCTAATGCGCTTACTTTCGGATTATTGATCTATTCGATGGAAGGTATTGCTCACCATGAGAGAATAGATTTTCTGATGATACAACTATTTTTTCTGGCGATAGTAGGAACTTATTATATCCGTCGTCAATTGAAGCTTGAAATTCCCCTGTTACCGATCGATTTATTGAAAATACCTATTTTTACACTTTCTATCATTACATCGATCTGTTCGTTTACAGCACAAATGCTGGCAATGGTTGCCTTGCCGTTTTTTTTACAAAATACATTGGGGCGCAGTGATGTTGCAACCGGGCTGCTTCTTACTCCCTGGCCTGTTGCGACTCTGTTTACGGCTCCTTTGGCGGGATATTTGGTCGAGCGTATGCATGCCGGTATTCTCGGATGCATCGGTATGTTGATATTCGCTACCGGGTTGTATTTATTGGCTACGGTTTCGTCCCCCTCCGATATGGATATTATATGGAGAATGCTTGTATGCGGTGCTGGCTTCGGTTTGTTTCAAACTCCTAATAATAGTACTATTATGTCTTCAGCACCGACCGAGCGTAGCGGGGGTGCCAGTGGAATGATGGGTACGGCCCGGTTGTTGGGCCAGACTTCGGGAGCGACGTTAGTCGCACTGTTGTTCAGCTTTTTCCCTCATCAGGGCGGTACATCCGCAAGTCTGTTATTAGGGGCTGTTTTTGCCGTTGTGGCAGCGGTGGTCAGTTGTCTTAGATTATCGCAACAGATGCCTTTAAGAAGAACTCGATAGATATGCGTTTCTATTTATGGGTAATGTCGGGATCTTATAAATTCCTATTATTTTTAAGAGTCAATCCCATACTTTCGGCTGTTTTGATCATATACCGCAAAGCAGCTTCTCTTTCGTTAGGAATTATTCCATCGAGAATGGCATCTTTAATAGCACTTTTTATTTCTCCGACTTTACGACAGGGAGGAAGGGCGAAAATTTGCATGATTTCTTCTCCGCTTATAGGCGGTTGCATATTACGAATACGATCTTTTTCTTCTATTTCTTTAAGTTTTTTACGTACTTGGGCGAAATTTGTGAGAAAACGCTTGACTTTTTCCGGATTTTTAGAAGTTATATCCGCTTCGCATAATAGCATAAGGTCATCGATATTGTCTCCGGCATCGAATAAAAGCCTTCTTACGGCAGAGTCAGTAACTTCTTCTTCTGCTAAAACGATAGGTCTCATGTGTAATTCCACAATTTTCTGTACATATTTCAGTTTATCGTTTAGCGGTAACTTTAACCTCCGGAAAATACCAGGTAGCATTTTCATGCCGATAAAGTTATGATTGTAAAATGTCCAACCGAGTTTTTCGTCGTATCGTTTTGTTACAGGTTTGGCTATATCATGAAATAGAGCTGCCCAGCGAAGCCATAAATTATCGCTTTTTGACGCTACATTATCGATAACGGTAAGGGTATGATAAAAATTATCTTTATGTCCGCGTCCTTCAACAGATTCTACCCCTTTTAGCGCATGTAACTCTGGGAATATCAGTGCCAGTAAACCGGTTTTTTCCAATAATAAAAAACCGGTCGAAGGTTTGACAGAAAGCATGATTTTATTAAGTTCGTCGATGATACGTTCTTTCGAGATAATTTTTATACGTTCTTTGTTTCTTGAAATAGCATCGAAAGTTTTTTCTTCGATCGAGAATTGTAATTGGGTTGCAAAGCGAATTGCTCGCATCATTCGCAGAGGGTCGTCGCTAAAGGTAATATCCGGGTCGAGAGGGGTACGTATTATTTTATTTTGCAGATCTTCAATACCTTGAAAGGGATCGATCAGTTCTCCGAATTTATCTTTATTCAGACAAATAGCTAAAGCGTTTATTGTAAAATCGCGTCTATTCTGGTCATCGCATAAGGATCCGTTTTCTACAACCGGTTTTCGAGAATCATGTGTATATGATTCTTTGCGGGCTCCTACGAATTCTACTTCTGTATTTTTATATTTTATTTGGGCCGTACCGAAATTTTTAAAAACCGATAAATAGGCTTTTTTCCCAAGGCGCTCTGCAATGGCCGAAGCCAATTCGATCCCGCTTCCAACCGTGACGATATCGATATCTTTAGAGTTTCGTTTCAGAAAAATGTCCCTTACATATCCTCCGATTACATAACATGGCCTGTTTATCGAATCGGCCGTTTCGGAGACAAGTGTAAAAATAGGATTTCTCAGATGCTTCTTCAGTAAATTCTCATCGAGTATCATAGACATTTTTTGTATTTTCAACTGGCAAAGGTAATTATTTTCGCCGATAAGGAAAATTACCGGTTATATTTTGAATCTGTTATTTTTTATCGATTATTTAGTCTAATGATACGATTTCTTCGGTACAATTTGTTACTTTTTCTACTCCGTTTCGGGTAACGATAAATGTATTTTCTACCCCGACTGCTCCTACATGCGGTATGACAAATTTAGGCTCGAGTGCAAATACCATATTTTCCTGAAGGATATCTTTAGAACGCGGAGCCAATACCGGTCGTTCGTTAATTTCTATACCGATACCATGTCCTATAAAACCTGCTTGTTGGCGGTGTCCCATAAAATATTCAGAGAGCCCTGCCTGTTCAGCCATTTCTACGGCAAGATTATATAAGTCTTTAGCCGCTACACCCGGTTTTGCTTTTCCGGCTATGGTTTTTTCTATATTTAAAGCTACCTGATGTGCATTTAGTGCCAGCTCTGGAATTTCTCCCAATGAAAATACGCGAGTCATATCGCTCATATATCCGGTGAAATTACCACCCATATCTACCATTACCGTCATTCCGGGACGTATCAGCATACCGCTGCTTCCGACAGGAAGTGAGGTACTGTTACCGGCACCTCCCATGGCAAAATCGTAAGGTGAAGGTACGTCGGCATTATCGCCGGCAATGAGACTTCCCATGTAAATTTCCATGCTGGATCCGAAAATACGAAAAATTCCCAGTGAACCGTGTAGTCTGGCCAATCGTTCCAGTTCTATTGAAAATTCGGTGTCTGACATACCTTCTTTGTAGGTCATCGGGATTCGGTGATACATCATCGCATGTTTAGTTCCCGATTCTCTTATAAGCTTTAGTTCATAAGGAGTTTTTAGTGTCCTTACATTTCTTATTAGAGGGGTACCGTTCGAGATTGCGGCGTTTGGGAAAATAGCCGATAATCTTAGCCTTTCGTTATAAGTAAGGGAATCATCCTCGAGCAGGAGTTTTTCGGGTAAGGGGATTCCGTGTTTTTGCATTTCCGAGGGGATATCCTCGGGTTTGCGAATATAAATAACATTATCACCTTTTAGTCCTACGGGACGCCGTACGAAGAAATATATTTCACCTCGTGCGGAAACATAAGTATAACCGCTGAATACACGGCCCGAAGTATAAAACAGATTAGCGTTATCATTGATGAGTATTGCGTCTGCCTTGGTCATTCTCAACGATTCTTGTATCTTAGATTTTCGAAGTTCGATCTCTGGTAAGAATTGTTCGGTATACATATTTTTATTTTTATGTGAATTATTTGTTGTCGATATTTATAAAATATTCGGTCAATTCTTTGAAATTGTCAAATGCTTCAGTATATTTTTCGGTATGTCCGAAACCGTACCGTACAAAAAAGAACGGAATGTTTGCGATTTGTGACTGTTGGCTGTCTCCGTCGGTGTCTCCGATATAAACCGGATATTCTATGTTGTTTCTTTTCTGTAATATATGCATGTTTCCGCTTTTTTGTAAATTAGTGTCTCCATAACATATATTGTCTGTGAAATAGGAGGTTAATCCGGTAAAGTTCATAAATATAGCTAATCCTCCTTTTTCACAGTTACTTAACAGCATCAGTGGATATTTTTCCGACAGTTTCCGTATACCCTCTTTTACATACGGGTAAAGTATTCCTCCCATATGCGGTTCGTTTTCTTCCTCTATCTTTTTTATTAATGATTGAAATACAGAACGGTCTTCTTCTCTCATTTCGGGTGCAACTGCTTCTATAATTTTATCGATGGGAGTACCCATAAGCCCAATCAGATCTTCCCGCTTCAGCCGGTTCGGTAAGTTCGAAAGCCTGAATGCCTCATTCCAGCACCAAGTGTAAGTATTTACGGCATCCCACAGGGTTCCGTCCATATCAAAGATTAATGCGTCGGGTTTCTTCATACGTTATTTGTTTATAGGTATTCGATACATTTTTCGAGTTGCATTCCTCTCGATCCTTTAATCAGGATGGTATATCCTTCGAGAGGATGTTTTTTAAGTTCTTCGATTAATGTGTCGGTAGTTCCAAAACAAGTAAGTGTTCCACATGTTTTCAAGAATTCATTTCCGGCCAGTAGAATTTTATCGAATCCCGAGTTTTTCAACCTATCGATAATTATTTTATGTTCTTTTTCACTATCATTTCCCAATTCTCTCATGTCACCCAGAATAACAGCTTTTTTAGAAGTTTTCATTGATAAAAAATTATCGATGGCAGCATTCATACTTGTCGGGTTAGCGTTATAAGCGTCGAGAATAAGCGTGTTATGGCTTGTTTCCTGTAATTGAGACCGTTTGTTATGAGGCTCATATTTTTCGAGAGCTTGTTTTATTTTTTCATCGGGCACTCCGAAATAAGCGGCAATCGCCACGGCTGCCAATACATTCGTTAGGTTATAGCTGCCGATGAGGTGCGTATCTACGGGGATATTTTTCCCTTTATGTTGGTATTCAAGAGATAAAAAAGGAGAGCACGTGGTGAGTTTTCCTCTGATATACAGACCGTCTTCTTCTCCGTATTCGGTTTTCTCGATACCATTACTTTGGGGTTGAAGATATTTATTTTCGTGATGTATAAAGATGTGGCCATTGTTCTCTCGTAAATAATCGTATAACTCGCATTTTGTACGTATTACTCCTTCAAACGATCCGAAACCCTCCAAATGAGCTTTTCCGACATTGGTTATCAGTCCGTAATCGGGTTCGGCAATACCGGCGAGTGTTTTTATTTCCCCTTGGTGGTTGGCTCCCATTTCGATAACTGCCAATTGGTGTGAGGGGGTGAGTTTCAGTAGCGTGAGTGGAACTCCGATGTGATTATTTAAATTTCCTTCGGTTGCCAATGTTTCGAACCGTTGTGAAAGGCAGGCCGCAGTAAGTTCCTTTGTAGTAGTCTTGCCGTTGGTTCCTGTAATTCCTATTATAGGAATACCCAGTACACGTCTGTGGTATCGTGCGAGATCTTGTAGTGTTCTCAGGCAATTTTCTACATATAATATCCGTTTATCTGTGACATATTCAGGCTCATCTATAATGGCGTATGCACAACCGCTATCTATTGCATTTTGGGCGAATTCGTTTCCATTGAATCGATCGCCTTTCAGTGCGAAAAATAAAGATCCCGGAACACATTTTCGGGTATCGGTGGTAATTATGGGATGAGTTTTATAGATTTCGTACAACGATTCAACCGTTTCCATTCTTTTGTTTTTTTGATGAACGAAGGTATATATTTTCATTGAAAAAAGGGGATAATTCATTTTTTTTCTTTCATACCGAAAGTTCGGTCTACTTTTAATAATTTTACTGCGAAGTAGGCCGGGAGGGAACATAACATTACCCAGATAAAGAAATGTCTGTAACCGATGTGCTCTTGTAACCAGCCTGCTCCGAGTCCCGGTAACATCATACCCAAAGCCATAAATGCAGTACAAATTGCATAATGGGCCGTTTTGTGTTCCCCGTTTGCAAAATAGATCATATACAACATATAAGCGGTAAATCCGAATCCATAACCGAATTGTTCAATCGCTACGGCAGTATTTATCAGCAGTAGGTTGTCGGGTTGTGCATAGGCAAGCCAAACATAAACGAGATTAGGTAAAGTGATAGCAAATACCATCGGCCAAAGCCAAAAGCGGAGTCCTTGTCTCGAGGCGACTATACCGCCGATGATTCCTCCTATGGTAAGAGCGGCTACGCCTACGGTACCATATACTAACCCTACTTCTCCGGTACTGAGTCCTAACCCTCCTGTTTCCCTTGAGTCGAGCATAAATGGGGAAGCGAGTTTTAGCAGTTGCGATTCTGAAAGACGGTAAGTAAGGAAAAATAACAAACCGGTAGCAATTTCTTTTTTCCGGAAAAAAGAGATAAATGTTTGTATAAATTCCTGCCATATTTCCCGGGAAGTCTTGGTTTTTGCCGGTCGATCTTCTGTCGGTCGGGGTAAAGCGAATTTATGGTAAAGGCTTAGCATGATAAAACAGCCCGACAGTATAAAGAATGTTATACTCCAGGCAAGCGGTATATTCCCTGCGGTACCTTTAAACGTAGCCATACATGACTTTTTTAATCGTTTATCGGCTTTTACTGTTATCCAGGCTCCTTTTTCCCAGTTTTCTCGATCGAAAACCAACCGATCTCCCGAAATCAGGTGAAGCTCTTTGTCGCCTTTCAGGAAAGTGGTATTTAGTATAATTTTTTTATTGTTTTCGGGAATACGGGTAAGTCGTATGTGTAAGCTATCGATGCTTCCTGCCGATAATATCAGAGAAGCCGGGGAAACGATAAAATCGTTGTTTTGGTATGTTCTGGCATTGTCGGTGACGATTTCCGAAGTCGTACCGATTACGGTAAATTCGACAGGTTGCGATCCGGTCATCGTCTCCAAAGCTCCTGCCAGCATAATCAACAGCCCTTGGCCCGTAATCATAGCGATGCGGTAAAAAGTGTTGCGTATTCCTACATAAAGCGATTGTTTGTGGCTATCGAGCGCCAACATATAAAATCCGTCAGCTGCGATATCATGGGTTGCCGAACTAAAGGCCAGTAACCAAAAAAAGGCCAGAGTCGCTTGAAAATAAAAGGGTAAAGGGATACAGAAAGCGATACCGCCGAGGCCTGCTCCGATGAGTAACTGCATGGTTACGATCCACCAGCGTTTGGTCTTAAATATGTCGATGAAAGGACTCCATAAAGGTTTTAATACCCAAGGTAGATATAACCAGCTGGTATAGAGGGTAATTTCGGTATTAGAACATCCCATGCGTTTATACAAGATTACTGCAATCGTCATAACGGCGACATAGGGTATTCCTTGTGCGAAATATAACGAGGGGATCCAATACCAAGGCGATCGTTTCGGTGTTTCAGAAGTCATACGGTATTTTCTTTAATTCGGTAATAATTCTTTGTTCTTCTTCGGGGGTTACCGAAACTTGCTGCAATATATCCCAAACTTCCTCTTCTGTGATAGATTCGTAATCAGTAGGGCGAGGTACGATGATGACTCCGCTGATGTCTACTGTTCCGGGACTGATTAGCCTCTGTTTTTCTCCTTGCGTGTAATATTGGCGGGGCCGGTGCGCTCTTCTTGGAAAAATATACAATCTCCATTTATCCTTATCGTACAGGCATAATAAATTCATCATGGGTTCGTATCCGGCATTGTTGTCAGAAGATAGAATTTTTATTAATTTACCGAAAATGGTTTTGATTATTTCTTTTTTCCCCGATTCGATAATAAAGACGGTTTGTGGGTAACCGTTTAGATGAGAAACCCGCAGTTTTTCATATTCCAAGATGTATTCTCCCAGGCTTTCCGATAGTGATTCCCAGTTGTATTCTATGGGTAGAAACCCTTTGTTCCCTGCTTGAAAATGCATGTGGTCCGGTGCTGAAGCTCCGCATCGTGGACCGTTATAAAACAAGACAAAATCGGAAAAAATGCGGGCCAGTGAAAGCATGTCGTCGATTCGTCCGGTGATTTGTTGTGGAGAATGTTTTAAAGCCGGTATCGTAAAGTGTTTGGGAAATATCGGGAATGGGTTTACCAATACTTCATAAGAATCGTTCCAGGGTAAAGATTTCTGTTCAGGTGGTCTGTTTCGGGCACAGAGGAAGCACGCTCTTTTTTCTATTTTTTCGCCAGATAAGTTTGAAGTCGTTGAGACGATGCGGGCCGGATTACATTGTAATTTTACTGTCATTTCGCCACAAGGAATTGTGCGGGTCATTATTTTTTGGAGTGCAGCGTAATTATTTGAAGCCATTGACCAGTTTTTCACCTGTGAGGCAAACATATCGAGTGCTTTTTGATAAAACGAGTCCATGGCTATTTTTTTAATTTATTTATTTTTTTCCGGGCTTGTATCTCGATCGTGCGTAGCCGGTCTTTATAGAGGTTATTGGCATTTATTCGGTCGATGTCTAATGCTGCGTCGGAATTTCCCTCCCAGCGTCGGCATAAATAAATAACTTCATAAATACGTCCGATACGGTATTCTCTCGAGAATCTGAGACCTAAAGCATAATCTTCCCCGTAACTCGTATTGGGAACATTAAATTTGCGTAACAGAGGGGTGTAAAAAGCTCTCGGAGCGCCCAGTCCATTAATTCGCAGCGCATTATTCCGGCCGTTTTCTTCACTCCATTCCCGGTGATCGATTACCCCGGGAGGAATAACTTGCATATTGAAATCGGTCATTACGTAACTACCGATAACCATGGCACACCGTTCTTTTCGAAATGTTTCGATAATAGTTTGCAGGGTATGTTTATCTTTGTAAATATCGTCGCTATCGAGCTGTACGGCGTATCTACCGCATTCGGGATGATGTATTCCGAGTGTCCAGCAACCGCCTATTCCCAAATCGGTTTGTTCGGGAATGAGATGTATTACGCGTTTGTTTTCGGAAAATTCCGAAACAATATCTGTCGTTCGGTCTGTTGAATGGTTATCGATAACAATAATGTTAAACGGGAAATCGCAGCTTTGTTTTAATACAGACTGTATTGCGTCTGCAATAGTCCGTTCTCGATTATATACAGGGATAATAACCGATGCTTCAACGGGAAAAATACCGGTGTCGTTACAAATGTCTTTGTAAACAGGAGGAAGATATGCCCCGATATTTTTCAGATGTATTGTACAGGCATCTTCCATTTCTTTTTGTACGTCACGATTTTTCGGATCGACGTAATCGAATTGTTTTTCTCCCGACCGACGCAGATCGGTTTCTTCATTGCTATAAAGATATTCGTTGATATGAACGATGGAATATTGGCAGGAGATAGATAATCTTATTGCATACCAGGCTGCATGTTTATACGCCGGAAGATTTTCAACTGCTTTTTGTAATGCTTCCGATCGATATAAAACGAGCGGTCCGAAATCGAAATCATCCCTGAGACTGCCTTCCTGATAGTCTATTAAAGGATGTTTTATTGTTCCTTTTTCAGTTGTACGGTATGAGTCGGAATAAAGCATACCCGAATTGCTGTCTTCTGCAAGTTGAGTGAAACGTTGAACGGAAAAAGCACCCGGTATCAGAGTTACCGGCGAAAGACATACCAGAGAATAATCCGTATCAGTTAGCCGGGAAATGGCTTTTGCGGTTTCTGTCGTATTTATTCCATTTATTTTTAGAGGAATACAACATTTGGTTGAAGGTGTGTTATCTCCTTGAAATAGAAGATATATGCGATTTACTTCTTTGGAATTGCTGAATATTTCGACAGCTTGGCGTACCTGCTCGTCGGAAATATAATAAATAAAACAATTAATATTTTTCATAATGCTGAATTTGAATGATATGCATCTACCGCTTTTTTTACCGAACCATGCAATAGTAACAAGTTATAAGCTTCTTCATAAGAGAGAGAAGTCTCTTCCATAATCATTCGAGTACCTCTGTCGATAAGCTTTCGGTTGGTTAGTTGCATGTTTACCATGCGATTTCCTTTAACTCTTCCGAGGCGAATCATCGTTGCAGTGGTAATCATATTCAATATCATTTTTTGTGCAGTCCCCGATTTCATGCGGGTACTACCTGTCACATATTCCGGGCCTACAATCGCTTCGATCGGTATATCGGCCTGTTGTGCAACGGGAGAACCGGGATTACAGGTGACTGCTCCCGTAAGAATACCTTTTTCCCGGCAATGTTTCAGGGCTCCGATAACATAAGGGGTCGTTCCCGAAGCGGCGATGCCGATAACGGTATCGTTTATATTTATATTGTGCTGTAAGAGTTCTTGCCAGCCCCGGTCTTCACTGTCTTCAGCCGATTCTACCGGATTACGCAGGGCTTTGTCCCCTCCGGCAATTAATCCGATAACATACGTGTTCGGCATACCGTATGTCGGTGGAATTTCAGATGCGTCGAGAACACCGAGCCGTCCGCTCGTACCGGCACCCATATAAAAAATACGACCTCCACGTTTCATTCGTTTTACGATGGCCGTTACCAGTTTTTCTATTTGTGGTATTGTCTTTTCTACGGCGAAGGCTACTTTTTTATCTTCATTATTAATATCGGTAAGTAATTCGAGTACCGGTTTATTTTCTAAGTTATCGTATAAAGAGGATTGCTCTGTAATTTTTTCAAAAGACATTTTTTATTATTTGTTTTCTGTATTAACCAATCGAGTTTTGTAAATGATATGAGATTAATCCGTCGATGGGATTTTTTACCACACGACCCGGTTTGAAATGGTGTGCGATAGCGGTTTCGATAAGAATTTTTTTGAAATGCCAGGCAACAGAACCGGTAAAATGTACCGGTAGTTCCGGGTCGTATTGCAATATGTTACGTTTAAAAAAGTTGCTGAAATTTTCTTTTAGGATATATTGTGTATAATCTTCATTTTCATGCATATTTAAGAAGATTGCAAAGGAGGCCATATAGCGGTTAGGGAAAGGACGTCGGTATACTGCTTCCAAAACGTTTTCCTGAGTAATGCCGAAACGTTCTTTGAAATCTTTGGATATCTGCCGGGGCATTTGTCCTTTCAGGAAGTCGGAAAGTAGTCGTTTCCCTAATGCGTTTCCGCTTCCTTCGTCACCTAACACATAACCTAATGGTGGAGTATGACGTACGATCTTTTCTCCGTCATATTGACATGAGTTCGATCCGGTTCCCAAAATACAGGCAATTCCTGCTTTATGGCCGCATAGCGATCTGGCAGCCCCGGTAAGATCGTCATGTATTTCTATACGATGAACTCCTGTCGCATTCTCTATTGCCAGACTAACTCTTTCGATGGCTTTTTCACCGATACATCCTGCGCCGTAAAAGAAAACTTCATCGATCGGGTGATTGTCGAATATATTCTGTATCTGGGATGTAATTTCTTCGGTCGATTGCAAGAACGGGTTGATACCCGCTGTTTCGAAACGGTAATGATTTGTCCCGTTGGTAAGGCACCAATCCGTTTTGGTAGATCCACTATCGGCGATAAGTATATTCATTGTAGATTTCTGATATGTGCCTGCAATTTATTAAAAAATATTCAGAAACCTGATCTTCAAGTGCGACAACAGCAAAAGATTATGTTACTTTGCGAAAGAAAATTATAAAATGTATACTATGCAGGATAAGGAGCCTTATATAGAAGTCGGTATCGTACATCGTAAGGAATTGGAATTTTCATTGAATGGAGATTTTTGTTTGAATGGAATCTCTATGGTAGCCCCGGGAACCTATATCATTCGGTCGGAGGGTGGAAAAGTATGCTTTTGTGAAAAGATTTACGATGAATTATCATTTGTTCCTACGGTTTCCGATATTTCGTTCGATATTTCGCAAGTACTTATCGGTATACGGTTTCATTGGGAGAGGAAAGAGAGTCAACGATTTCCCGGAGAATTGAAAATTATTTGCGACGAATCGGGATTAGTTGCGATAAACCGAGTCCCTTTGGAGACTTATTTGATCAGTGTTATTTCATCGGAAATGAAGGCTTCGGCTTCGGCGGCATTATTACGTGCTCATGCTGTAATTTCTCGTAGCTGGTTATTGGCGCAACTTTCCGAAAAAGGGAATAAATCTACGGTGGAAAGATGTGTTGAAAATGGAGAAGAAATTATAAAATGGTTCGATCGCGAAGAGCATGTTTTATATGATGTTTGTGCCGATGATCATTGTCAGCGTTATCAGGGCATTACTAAAGCTTTTCTTCCTGAGGTTGCCGAAGCGGTACGTGAAACCCGTGGTGAAGTGCTGGTGTATGACGGAAAAGTGTGTGATGCCCGTTTTTCGAAATGTTGCGGGGGGGTAAGCGAACGGTTTGAATCGTGTTGGGACAATGCCCCTCACGATTATCTTACGCCTGTTTACGATCGGGAGGATGATCGGATAATGCCTGATTTTTCTTCTGAAGAGGCAGCGAATATATTTATACGCAGCGTTCCCGATGTTTTTTGTAATACACGAGATGAGGCCGTGCTCGATCAGGTATTGAATGATTATGACCGGGAAACAAAGGATTTTTTTCGTTGGACCATAAAATTTCGGCAGGCGCACCTTTCACGGTTGTTGCAAAAGAAACTGGGTATAGATTTCGGAGAGATATGCGATCTGATACCCCTTTTGAGAGGGGCATCAGGACGGATTATCCGGTTAAAGATTATAGGGACGAAACGCACGGTCGTTATCGGTAAGGAGTTACTGATACGTAGGGCTTTATCCGAAACTCATTTATACAGTTCGGCTTTTGTTGTCGATAAATCGGGTTCGGGAAAAGGTATTCCCGAAGAGTTTGTCCTCATCGGTGCCGGGTGGGGGCATGGCGTGGGCTTATGCCAGATCGGGGCGGCTGTAATGGGGGAAAAAGGGTATTCTTATCGTCAGATTTTGGAACATTATTTCAAAAATACCGAACTCAGGCATATATACCCATGAGGCTATTTTCTTTCCCCTTTCCACAACCGATTTATTTTTTGACGTATGATCGCTGCATTTAATACCGATACTGCAATTAACAGACCGATTCCGATTAATATTGTCGGAATGCTGTTTCCCGGTTGATAAGAAGGCCACATGCGGGATAACAGTTCGATATAATGTATACGCGATATATATACGAGTAGCCCGGCAAAAATCAAAACGATTGTGTTTAGTGCAACCGTTAGTAACTGATAAGGTTGCGATACTTGAGCGGGACTATATCCGATAAGGAGTAGATTCTTGAGTTTATCCGTATTTTTTTGGAGAAGTAAGTAGATGCTCAGCATTAGAATAAAAAATGACAGGACACTGATAAACAGACCGATTGTTGCTACAAGACCTGTAATTAGTTTAAGAAAATAGTTCGTTTTTCCGGCATCGAGATTATTTCCTTCAACTTCATATCCGTTTTTTTGCAGATAAGTGACAACTGCTTCGTCGGCCGGGTTGGCGACTTCCACGATCAGTCTCGAAGGTTCTTCTGTAACTCGGTTTCCAAATTCGCGGTTACTCCAACGTATAAAAGATTCCGGAACCAGTATCGTATTCAGTCGGTTGGAAAAACCGACGATATTTCCTCTGAAATTCTCTGACTTCCCGTTTCCCGAAATACGGATGTTTATGGTGACCATACCCAATAAACCTTCTGAAATTTGGGGCATATTACGAGATTGGGCAAAGCCGAAGTTATAAAGATTCAAATAATTTTTGGGTAGTATAATCGGGATGAATTCACTATGCGGAACGAATTGCCAGTCGGATGTTTTGGTATCTACGAATTCGTCGGGTACCGCTTCGAAGAACATTTGAGTGGAAAGATCCATTTGATGGCCGGCCAGACTGATCCCTGCCGATACATTATACTGTCCCGGTGTAAATGCTCCGATATTTTTCGCAAAAGATTGTTTTTTTAAATCTTCTATATCTTCTTTCGAGAAACGATTTGAACTTCCGGTAAGACTACCGAAAGTGTTTACCTTTTTAGAGATAATAAGATATTCGTTTTTGAGCAAACTATCGTTTCCCGAAAGAAATGGAGATATATCATAATAACATTGCAAACTTAAGAGAACGATAAATATACCAGCCAGGTTAGCTAAGAAATAACCGGTAAATTGGCCGATACTGATATGTTGACGGAGGAGTTTCCAAACAATTTTCATAAGCTTAATATCTTATCGTAATTAATATCGAGGTGTTTGCCTATAGAAGTAACAATAATGGCGGCTTTCTGCTGGGCGGCTTCTTGTAATAGAATACGAGACATCAGTTTTCCGTTTTCTTCGTCGAGGTGACTGATGGGTTCGTCGAGCAGTATAAAATCGAACGGTTGACAGATCGATCGAATAAAGGCTACCCGTTGTTGTTGCCCGAATGACATTTTCCCTATTTTCGTATTCCATTTGTCTCCGATTCCCAAAATATCGAAATAATTACGTATTTCTATTTCTGTTTTATATCGGGTCAATTGGTTTTTAAGTTCGATATTTTCATAAGCCGGCAATTCAGGAAATAATCTCAGGTCCTGGAAAAGATAAGCGAAAGTATGGCGCCTTATTTCAGTCCACTCTTTTTCTCTTAATATATTGCAGTTCTTTTTATCGAAAAAGATAGATCCCGAATAATCATTACGGTCACCGTACAGATAACTGCATAATGAAGATTTTCCGGTTCCCGATGCCGCTTCGATAAGATAATATTTCCCTTTTTCGAAAGAAATATCCTGTAACCAGATATCGGAGTCTAAAGAAGAACGATTTTCAGCAAAAACAGCAGGTAGAACCTGCTGTAATTTTATTTTTTCCATATGTCTTGCATTATATATGTCTATCTGTTTAATTAAATGCTTTCATAATCGATGTGAGGGCGTTTTCCGTTTGGTTTTGCATATAAATAGTCGTTACTCCTTTCAGGGATTCTTGCTGTCTCGATTCGATTGAAGTGGAAAGGGAAAGAATCTTCTTCAGGGATTCGGTTTCGTTTGACCCTACTCCTATTTCTTTAGTCAATAAGTTGACGGGGAGACCTTTTGAGATACTTATCATATTTATATACATTGCTCCGTTTGTATTTTTAAAAACTTTAGCGGCGGGCGAATCGGCCAACGATTCAATAGCACCTTTATTGATGCTGTCGATAATGCTTTCGTCGGTTGTTATGAAGAACCGGTCGTTACCGGCCATTCCGAAATATAGTCCGAGGCCGTTCATGTTTAGTGCATATTGATTTTTTCCCAGGGGAACCATTCCTAAAATTTGTCCGAATTTAGATAGTTCGGTAATTAGTATATCGTTGTTTACTTCTGCAAAAAGAGCCATGTTAGGGGTTTTTACAAACGAGTTGTCCCCTGGTAAATCTATGAGACTAAGTGTTATATCTCCATCGATAGATTCGATCATTCCTTTAAAATCGAATTCTTTGTTTTCAAAAAGTTTTTTAATTTCTTGCTTTTGGGAAAGATATTCGAGAAGTTTTTTTCCATTGATATTGATGTCATATGTAAGCCATGCATCTGCCGGTATCGCTTTTAAAAATTTACCAGTAAGTTTCCCGCATAATTCAGAGAAATTTTCTAATATCTTCTGTGTTTCTGCATCGGTCGAGTAACTTTCGTTTGTGATAACGATTTTGCCTTTTTCGAAACTTAGGTTTGCCATTGCATATACTGTTCCTAATTTAAACTTGTCAGGCATAAAAGAGGAATAAATTGTAGATACCTGAGGAGGTGTTGAGGCCATAGAAAACCAATAATTTATTTCCTTCTGGTTTTTTATAAAACGTTCGAATCCTTTATCTACTAAAAGACTTTTATCTTTTTCTTGCCTTATATATTTACCGGCGTTTTCTTTTATTTTCTCGGGAGATTCGCGGTTGAAAGCCGATTCGAGTATCAATATCCGGTCTGAAGAAAATGCGCAAAATGCTTTTTCACCGAGGATACAGTATTTAAATCCTTTTGCATCAGAAATTTCACTGCTTACACCTTCTTTTTGCATGATTTGAAGTAACTCGTTGAATTTGTTGCGGTCTTTTAATTTCAGAAGCATACCGACTTCTCCATCGACGGCATTTGAGAATAATACAAAACTATTATCGAAAGAGATTCCGCTTTGTTCGGGATCTTTTAAAACAGTATCGAGCATTTTAGAGGCGTCGTCTCCCAGAGATTTTTGGAAAGAGGCCAACAGTGAGCTGATTTCCGGATTTTTAAATAGTTCTTTAAAATCGGCTTTTTCTGCAATAGCCTTACAATCGGCTGTTATTACGATTGTCGCATCTGCAGGGATCGATTGCATGTAATTACTTTCTTTCGAACAGGAAGTAAATAATGCTACCGTAAGTAACATTATCAGAAACCTTACATTCATTCCGTATTTTCTCATAATTTTAAATTTTTATTATGTATTTTTCATGACTTGTTACTACAAAGGTAGTTAAAAACAGGTATTAAACCTTGTGTATCGATATTTTTTTTAATTTCTTCACCGAAACGACCCATAGTCCTGTAAAGGTTAGAAATGCGTTAAGTATCAGCAGTTCGTAGCCGAAATAGTATCCGAATCGAAGGATACAAAAACGATCGGTAAAATAACAAAGTAAAGGAGACAGTATGGCGATAAACGGAATGAACCGATCTATGGGTTGTTTACGAGTAAACATCCCGAATGCGAACAGTCCGAGTAAGGGCCCGTAGGTGTATCCTGCAATTGTATAAATAGCGTCTATAATACTTTTATCGTTAAGGACTTTTATAAGTAATATGATGAAAACAAAAAGTACGGATATAAGGATGTGTATCCGTTTTCGCCATAGGATGGCTTTATGGGAAGGCATGCTTTTTACTTCCAATATGTCGATGCAAAACGAAGTAGTAAGTGCTGTAAGAGCCGAATCGGCACTTGAAAAAGCGGCAGCTATGATTCCGATGCAAAAACAGATGAGGACGGGGGTTCCTAAATATTGGGTAGCGAATAACGGCAATATTTCGTCACTCAGCAGTGGAATGCTTATACTGGTTTGATGTGCGTAATTTATAAGTAATATTCCTAAAGTGAGAAATAATAGATTTACCGGAATAAAAGCCAGACCGTAAAAATACATGTTTTTCTGTGAAGCTTTTAAAGTGCGTATCGACAAGTTTTTCTGCATCATATCCTGATCGAGCCCGGTCATGACGATCGTGATAAAAATACCGCTCAGAAATTGCTTTAAAAAATTTTGGCGGCTTTGCCAATCGTCGAATACAAAAATCTTCGACATTTCGCTATGTCTGACGGTCTCGAATACTCCTGTTATGTCCAATTGCATTCGAGACATTAATTGCCAAATAATCATGACAAGTGCCCCCAAAAGGAAAAAAGTTTGCAGAGCATCTGTCCAAACAATTGTTTTTATACCGCTTTTATGGGAATACAACCATATCATGGCAATAATGAGACAGCTCGTGATAAAGAACGGAATATGCCACTGGTCGAAAACAAATCGTTGCAATATGAGTACGACGATATATAATCGCGCGGCAGCTCCTATAATTTTAGATAATAGAAAAAACGAAGCACCTGTTTTATATGCCTTGTGACCGAACCTGTCATCGAGATATGTATATATCGATGTCAGGTTGAGACGATAATATAACGGAAGCAGAACATGGGCGATAACAAAATAACCTAAGGAAAATCCCAAGACAGTCTGCATATAGGTCATGTCGATGGAGAGGGGCATACCGGGTACCGAGACGAAAGTAACTCCCGAAATAGAAGTCCCGATCATTCCGAAAGCTACCAGCATCCAAGGTGACTTTTTACCCCCGATAAAAAAAGCTTCGTTATCACTTTTTCTACCTGTGAGAAACGAAATCAGCATCAATACTCCGAAATATATGGCGAGGATTACGAGAATTGCGATACCATTCATTTACTTTAGTTAAAATGATAAAAGTGCAAAATAAAGGAATAGTTCGACATAAAGCAATAATTGAATTAAAAAACTCTGATAATATTCCGGAAAGAAGATCGACGTATATCATTTATATATAGGTTTTTAATTTTGTATTCCTTGAAAAAATCATAAAATATATCTGAAAATTCGACTAAATGTGTAAGTTATTTAATATATATTATATATGTATAATCAATTTTTGTGTTAATATTTTGTATATCAGTAATATAAAATGATTTTAAGTTTAACGATAAGAAAAAATACGGGAAAATAAGAATATACAGTAAATAATCTTTTGTGTTTTTTGCTATCTTTGCAAAGTATATAGCGGGCTGTTTTTTAGAGATTATATTTTGGTTATTAAGTATATTCGATCGGCGGCACATTGGATAAATTCTTTATTCGAATGTAATGGCGAAATTCTTCTTCGTCCGGCGATTGGGGTAAAAAAGAAAGAGGATAGAAACATAAAGGTGTAATATTTAAATATAATTAAGTCATATTAACTGCCCTCCTGTTGTTTATATAGTAATGGACTCTGAAATTTTACGGCGGAAGATGAGCATGAAAAGATTTTTATTGAAAATTGTATCGGCGAAATATGTGAACCGTTGGGTTATATTAGGTTCCGATATTTTTGTTTCTACATTTTGTACGTTATTGTCATGTATTTTTGTTTCATATGTTTTGGGGATACCGATGTCGGGCAGTTCAGAAGTTAAGATTCTTATCATGTCGGCAATTTCGGGTTTCGTATCGTTTTTAGGGTGGAAAACATACCGAAATATTATCCGTCATATGACCCTTAAAGAGTTATGGCGAATTGGAGCTGCCGTTTTTACCAAAATAATAATCATATCTGCTTTTTGCTGTATTTGGGAAACTCAATTACCCTATAAATTCCTGTTGTTAGCATTTACCCTCGATTTTTTATTTACCTCTATAGCGATTATTGCTTATCGTATCTTGCTTATTCTTATGTATGGGGTGGTAGTTTCGAATCTATTTCCTAAACAAAAGAGCGTATTTATGTATGGTACCGATTCGGATGCTGTTTCTTTTGCTATGGCATTACCGGATAAGGATTACCGGATAGGAGGCTTTATTACGCGCGGAGGGGGATATCAGGCATATCGTATTATTGGTAAACCGGTATATAAAATAAAAGATATCGAGGAACTTGCGCATTTGTTTGGACAAGTACGAGTAGATGCAGTGATATTTCCCAATGAAAAAAGCGTGCGTTTAGAAAAAGATGTAATCGTTCGTTTTTGTGAAAAGGAGAAAATTAAAATACTGGTAGGTCAACCGGTTGAAGAAATACCCCGGGGAAGAAATACGGGAATGCGTAAAGTTAGGGAAATTCGTATCGAAGATCTTCTCGGACGGGATGAAATAGAGATAAACATGAATGAGATTATCTCTAATTTCGAAAATAAGATTGTTATGGTAACGGGTGCTGCCGGATCTATCGGTAGTGAGTTATGCCGTCAATTAGCGACATTCCGTATAAAACGCCTTATTCTTTTCGATATGGGCGAAACCCCTATGCACGAATTGAGGCTCGAACTGGAAGAACGGTTCCCCGATCTCGACTTTGTTCCTGTTATCGGAGACGTAAGACAGGAAGCCCGCGTAGATTTTGCGTTCAGGAACTTTCATCCGCAAATTGTTTTCCATGCTGCGGCCTATAAACATGTGCCTTTGATGGAGGAGAATCCTTGTGAAGCCGTATTGGTAAATGTAAGGGGAACTTGTAACCTGGCTAATTATTCTGTGAAATATGGCGTAGAAAAATTTGTTATGGTATCTACCGATAAGGCCGTAAATCCATCGAATATTATGGGTGCATCGAAACGTTTGGCTGAGATTTATGTACAAAGTCTTAGTGTAGCGATCGGTAAAGGATTAAAGGAGGGGGAAACCCGATTTATAACTACCCGTTTCGGAAATGTATTAGGAAGTAACGGATCGGTTATTCCGCGATTCAGAGCGCAGATCGAGGCCGGTGGCCCTGTGACGGTAACACATCCCGATATTATACGTTATTTTATGACTATACCCGAAGCTTGTCGTTTGGTTATGGAAGCAGCTACTATGGGTAAAGGCGATGAGATATTTATATTTGAGATGGGCGAGCCGGTAAAGATTGCAGATTTAGCGTATCGTATGATAGAATTAGCCGGATTTGTTCCTAATAAAGATATTATGATAGAATTTACCGGATTACGTCCTGGTGAGAAACTTTATGAAGAATTATTAAGTAATAAAGAAAATACCATACCTACGACGCATCGCAAAATACGGATAGCAAATGTCCGGCAATACGATTTTAATGAAGTGGCAGAAGCTATTAATAAGTTGACAAGCTTGTCGATAGATGTAAAAATACCCGAAACGGTTATGATGATGAAGGAAATTGTTCCTGAGTTTAAGTCGAAAAATTCGGTTTATGAAAAGTATGATCAGCAGGAAGCCGGAGTGCTCGATGCTTTTCAAGTAGCAGCAGCATCTGAACAAATTTAAGAAATATATCAGTTATCTGTTTAAAATTGTTCATAATAATGAACAATAAATAAAACATTATGTTAGTTTTTTAAAACATCTTCATGAGTAATAGTCTAATTTTCGTATTTTTGTGACCACTAAAAAATACCTTTAAAAATAAAAATGGTAAGAAAATTATTGTATTTTAAGACTTGTTTGGTGATTGTATTGTTATTATCCTCTTGTAATGCGAAGAAGAAAATCGCTTATTTACAGGATATGCCTAATGATAGTACGGTACAAATCGTGAAAAATTATGAAGTGCGTATCCAACCTGATGATATGTTGGGTATTACTGTGTCGAGTAAGGACTCAGAGCTGATAACTTTGTTTGAAAATTCTGCCGAAACGATAAATAAAACAGGAGCTGTTTCCAATAATAATTCCGGATATCTGGTTGATGCTCAGGGATATATCAATTTCCCGGTATTGGGAATGATCGAGGCAGCCGGTCTTACCCGGGCGGAATTGGGGCAGAAAATACAGCAAAAGCTTATCAAAGACGGATATGTTAACGACCCGGTCGTCTCGGTGAAAATATTGAATTTTAAAGTGTCGGTAATGGGAGAAGTTAAGAAGCCGGGAACCTATAATATAATTTCAGACCGATTGACGATTTTCGAAGCACTCAGTATGGCTGGAGATCTCGATATACAAGGACAGAGAGATCGGGTGCTGGTCGTAAGGGAAGAAGACGGGCAACGGAGAATGTTTTATACCGATCTGCGTACTAAAAAAATATTCGATTCTCCGGCCTATTATTTACAACAGAACGATGTGATTTATGTAGAACCTAATAACCGGAAATCGATTAGGGCAAATGATAATCAGTTTATGAACATGTCGGCTTGGGCGTCGTTAATGTCGGTTCTCGTATCGTTATCAATACTTATTTTCAGAAGATGATATAAACATGAAAGAACAGGAATATAGCAATATAGAAGAAGACAGCCAGGAAGGTCTTAACCTTAGGGATATATTAGAATTAGTCATTTCTCAGTGGAAATGGTTCGTACTTTCGATAATCGTATGTTTATTATTGGCAGTTCTGTATATAAAATCTACTCCAAAGGTATATACTCGTACTGCTACAGTTCTGATAAAAGATGAAAAAGGAGGAGCCAATTCTGCAGCTTCGACTTTTGGAGATTTGGGCGGATTCAATTTAATGAAGAATAGCGTGGATAACGAAATTCTCGTTTTTCAGTCGTTTCGTCTAATGAGAGATGTCGTACGACGGCTTCAGCTGGATGTGAGTTATACGACCAGTATGGGATTGCGTACGGTTAATTTGTATAAAACGTCTCCCGTTATAGTCGATTTTATCAAAAGTAATGAGAATTCTTCATTTACATTCGAACTTACTCCGGTATCTGAAAAACAGGTGCTAATTTCTATTTCTGATGATGATATTTCTTGGAATAAGACGTTGAATTATAATGATACGATATCTACACCGATAGGATTGATTTCCCTTAAGAAAACCGATTTTTTCGAACGGGGAGATATCGGGAAGGTAATTACTGTAAAAAAACGTCCTGTAAAAAAGGTGACCGAAATTTATAAAAGTATGGTTAATGTTTCTTTAAGTGGAAAACAAACCAGCTCGATTACCATTACGATAGATGATAATAGTATAAAAAGGGCAGAAGATGTATTGAATACTCTGATAACTGTTTATAATGAAGATGCAAAGGCAGACAAGAATCAAGTAGGCATCAATACGCGCCACTTCATTGAAGAACGTTTAGCTATTATCGGAAAAGATTTGGGGGATGTTGATACGCAGATCGAATCTTATAAGAAAGATAACGAGTTGGCGGATATAACGACGCAGGCAGGCCTGTATGTGGCTAATCGCTCGGAATATACACATGAAGGTATCAGTATCGAAAACCAGATAAGTTTGGCCAAGTATGTTCAGGAGTATCTTAAAGACCCGGCACATGCTTCCGATCTTATTCCGGTAAATACAGGTATCGAAGATCAAGGGCTTTCTAACGAGATTGCTGGATATAATGATCTTTTTTTGAAAAGGGATAAGTTATTGGCTAATTCGAGTATGAATAATCCGGTAGTCGCCGATATGAATAATTCGTTGGTGGCAATGAGAAAATCTATTATGAGATCGATCGATAACTTATTGGTTTCGTTGGATATTCAGTTGAAGAACCTGAAAAACCAGGAAAATATAGCCCGTAGACAAATTACTTCGGTACCCTCGCAAGAAAAACATGTAATGACGATTGCGCGTCAGCAAAAGATAAAAGAGGAGCTTTATTTGTATTTATTAAATAAGAAAGAAGAGAATGATCTGAATATGGCTATTACCGAAAGCAATGCGCGTATAATCGATGCCGCTTACGGAAGCGATTATCCGGTTGCTCCTAAAGTTTCACTAATACTTTTGGTGGCCGTTATATTGGGATGTGCCATACCTACGGGAGTGATTGCCCTTAAGTTGATGTTAGACACGACAGTACGAGGACGTAAAGATATTGAAGATAATCTGAGTATTCCATTTTTGGGCGAGGTACCTGAAAGGGAACGCAGGAATGACGAAGAGATTGTGGTTAAAGAGGGAGGACGTGATAGTGTGTCCGAAGCTTTCCGTATTTTAAGAACCAATCTTGAATTTATGCGTAAAGACGATAGTATGAAGGTTGTCATGCTAACATCGGCTAATCCCGGGTCGGGTAAAACATTTATTTCCTCTAATTTGGCGATGACTTTGGCGTTATCTTCTAAGAAAGTTATTCTTATCGACCTTGATCTTCGTAAGAGGTCGTTGAGTAAACGTCTGAAAAGTGCACCTGTTGGTATTTCTAATTATCTTTCGGGTAAAATTTCCGATGTGGATGAAATCATTGTGAAAAAGCAGGATAAGGTCGGAATCGATATGATACATGTGGGACCTATGCCTCCTAATCCGGCTGAGCTGCTGATGGGAAATCGTCTCGATGAGTTGATACAGGAATTAAAAGAACGCTATGATTATATTATCATCGATAATGTTCCTTCAATGATGGTCGCCGATGCCGCCATCGTAAATCGTTTGGCCGATATCGTGATTTATGTTATTCGTGAAGGTGTAATGGACAGGCGTCAGTTGCCTGATATAGAAAAACTTTATCGTGAGCATAAATTCAATAATATGTGCGTGATCCTTAACGGGACTAAAGCTCGTCGTGCTGGTTACGGATATGGTTACGGATATGGTTACGGTTACGGATATGGTTACGGAGTTGAAGAGGAAGACGACTATAAAAAAAGTAGTTTCTGGGATTTCTTCAAACAGAAGAGAAAGAAACATAAGTAAGATTAAGCTATTTTGTGTATATTAATAAAAACCGGCTGGGACGTAATTCTCGGTCGGTTTTATTTTTTATATTGTATTAGTAAATAATTTTTTGTAATGGGACAAAAAGAAAATAAAAAAGCTTCAGATAAATTCTGAAGCTTTTTTAGAGCCGATAGAGGGATTCGAACCCACGACCCCGAGATTACAAATCACGTGCTCTGGCCAACTGAGCTATATCGGCGAGTGGGTAAGCTTGCTACATCGCGTCGCTACAACCAACTACCCTTGCTGCGGTCAAGCCCTGGGGGATTCGAAGGGAGCTGACCGTGTAGGACTTACCCGGCTGCAAAGGTAGATATTTTTTTCTTTTCAGCAATACCTGTAAACCTAAAAGATGTCTTTTAATGCATATCTTACTTGTTTATAAGGCAGTTATGAAGTCGTTTTTTTATAAATTTCTAAATGATAGATACTAATTTTACACATTTTATCGGCTATTGTGGAGTGGTTTGGCGCAAAAGTAATAACTTTGCATAATTGGTGGCAATAACCGGAGATGTGGTAAAATAAAATAAAAACGAATATTATTATATGCAAGAGACAGATAAAGGAAAAACGGTGATTGGCTATGCCATGGAATACGGGTTCTTTTTAGGCATTTATTTTATAGTGGCTTTTTTGGTCATGACGCAAACATTGAGAATACCGGCTTTAAGCCTTATTTTTGATATTATGTTCATTTCAGTTCCGTTTGTTTTATATTATCTAATGAAAAAATATCAGAAGCGGGAGCCGTTAGCGGTACGTTTTATCTATCTATGGTCATTCGGTATTTTTCTTTTCTTTTTTGCCTCTCTTTTATGCGGGTTAGTACAATATATTTATTGTCGATTTATCGATCCGTATTACATTGAGAATATGTTTGCTTCTACTTTGAATACTCTGGAAACGTCCTTCCAGGGGAAGGATGCGACCGAGTTTGTACAGGCAATGAAAGACGGCCTGAAGAACGGGGCAGCTCCTACAGCCATCGAAATGGTATATCAGAGCATTTTGATGATGGTATTTTTCGGATCGCTGTTATCAATCGTCGTGGCATTATTTGCTGTGCCTAGAAGAAAAAAACTAAATATACAAAAATAGAATTATGGATATTTCATTGGTAATACCTTTATATAATGAAGCTGAATCTTTACCCGAACTGACCCAGTGGATAGAAAGGGTGATGAATGAAAATGATTTTTCATACGAAATATTATTCATAAATGATGGAAGTACCGATAATTCATGGTCGGTAATCGGAGCGTTACGACGTGAGAATTCGAATGTTAAAGGAGTGAAGTTTCGCCGTAATTATGGAAAATCGCCAGCTTTACATGTCGGGTTTTCTCATGCGCAAGGAGACGTGGTGATTACGATGGATGCGGATTTACAAGATAGTCCTGATGAAATTCCTGAATTGTATAAAATGATTATGACCGATGGCTATGATCTGGTCTCGGGATGGAAGAAAAAACGGTATGATCCTTTATCGAAAACTTTACCGACAAAATTATTTAATGCTACGGCTCGTAAAGTAACGGGAATCCGTTTGCATGATTTTAATTGCGGATTGAAAGCTTATCGGAACGAAGTCGTTAAGCATATAGAGGTATATGGTGATATGCACCGGTATATTCCTTATTTGGCGAAAAATGCCGGATTTACGAAAATAGGAGAGAAAGTCGTTCGTCATCAGGCTCGTAAGTATGGAAAAACAAAGTTTGGCCTTAACCGTTTTGTAAACGGCTATCTCGATTTGATGACCCTGTGGTTTTTCTCGAAATTTGCTGTAAAACCAATGCATTTTTTCGGATTATTAGGCAGCTTGATGTTTATACTCGGTTTTATTTCTGTTATAGCGGTAGGAGCTTATAAAATATATGCGATGTATTCCAGAATGCCGTACCGACTGGTAACCGATATGCCGTATTTTTATCTCTCTTTAACGGCAATGATATTAGGTACGATGTTATTTCTTACCGGATTTCTCGGTGAATTGGTTTCTCGGAATGCCCCCGGTAGGAATAAATATAATATCGAAAGCGAACTCTTATAATAATTATCTGTTAAACGATTAAATTATGGAACACCGTAACAATCCTGTAGAAAGCGACCTCGATATGCTTACTTTAGCACGTTTACGTTGCTCGGTGAGAAGTTTTTCGGAACGACCTGTAGAACGGGAAAAGCTTGAATATATCCTTGAAACGGCGCGTTTGGCTCCTTCTGCAGTTAACTTTCAGCCTTGGTATTTTATCGTGGTGCGGGCCGATGAGCACAGAAAGATGTTACAGGATTGCTATGAAAGAGATTGGTTTCGAACAGCTCCCGTGTATATTATTGTTTGCGCCGATCATCGTGAATCTTGGCTAAGAAAGTCCGATGGAAAAGATCATGGAGATATCGATGCTGCAATAGCAGCCGAACATATTTGCTTGGCTGCAACCGAACAGGATTTGGGAACTTGTTGGGTTTGTAATTTCGATGTGGAGAAGTGCCATAATTTATTTGGATTACCCGAGGGAGTCGAGCCGGTTGTGATAATACCGGTGGGATATCCTGAAGATCCCGATATATTTATTGCTACTCCTAAAAAAAGAAAAGCGTTTAACGAAGTTGTAAAATGGGAAAAATACTGAATCTGCCTCTCTGTTTTTTTGCGATACTGATTGCTTCGGTTGTGTTTCAGGCCTGTGGTGATGTAGGCTGTATGGATAATCGCAGCAGTATTCCATATATCACTTTTTACAGTCAACAGTCGCCTACACAATCGGTTGTTATCGACTCGTTATCTGTTTACGGTATAGGACAGCGCGACGATTCTTTATTATTCGATACCATTACAGCCAAATCCTTGCTACTTCCGTTACGCAATGATAAAGACACGACGCGGTATGTACTGCGTTATGATCAAAAAAATATACATCCGGCTTATAAGAGAGATACCTTGACTCTGGTGTATCATTCATACATTTATTTTGCTTCGGCCGAATGCGGAGCCATGTTTAATTATATAATCGACAGTTTGGGTTACACTACATATCAGATTGTTTCCGCAGAATTATTGACGAAAGACGTGAGAAATCAGAGCGTTGAAAATATTAAACTCTATTTCCGCACCAATGAATAAATACATTATTATATCGGTTGTAATGTTATTGTGCGTTTTTGTAGGAAAGGCTCAAAACCGGAATACGCCCGCTTCTACGACTTCAAAAACAGCTTCGGCCGAAAAGAAGGAAGCGACTTATACTTATCCTTTGTTTAATGGTTTGGTGGTAGGCGTCGATCTTTATAATCCGGTAGCGAAACTTTTCGGACAAAAATATTCCAATTATGAGGCCAGCCTCGAACTCGATTTGCATAATCGGTTCTTTCCTATTTGGGAAATAGGAATAGGAAGTGCGAAAAGTACGCCCGAAGATATGAATTTTACGTATAGGGGGAAAGCGGCCCTTTATAACCGTATTGGAATGAATTATAATATAAAATACAATAATAAAACACTTGATGGGGTATATGCCGGTATTCGTTACGGTTTTTCTACATTTAACTATGATATTACCGACATCCGTCTTGAGTCTTCATATTGGGACCCGGAGAATCCTGTTATCGGAGAAATTACCGGTCAGCATTCACGTGCGCAATGGATAGAAGCATTGGTGGGAATACGGGTGAAGTTGTATAAGGGATTAATGATGGGTTGGACAGTCAGATATAAATGGAAATTGAACGTAAAGAATAATTTTCAATCTACCCCTTGGTTTATTCCGGGATACGGAACATCAAATAATCCGGTGTCGTTTACATATTCTATTTATTACAGAATTCCTTTTTCAGGGAAAAAAAGCAGTAAAGAAAAATGAATGCGGTAGTTCGATAGTTATTTGTGCCAAAGCGTAAAGTAAAATGTAGAAATGAAAGAGAATATAAAATACCTGAATGAATCGATCGACGGGTGGATAAAGAACTTGAATATTGCACCCGATTGGTTCGATTTTATAAGGGGAATACTGGTTGCGCTGGCTATAATCTTGCTGGCGGTACTCGTCGATTATATTTGTCGTTTTCTCATATCTAATGTATTACATCATCTGATACGTAAGACGAAAGCGACCTGGGATGATATGCTGCTCGATCGGAAGGTTCTGAATCGTCTCGCTTTGGTAGTTCCCGCAATACTTATTTTTCTGCTGATACCTTTGGTATTTCCCCGTAATCCGGGATTGCTATCATTCTTTTCCAAAGCGTGTCTTATTTATATTATAGCTGTCGTACTGCGCTTTTTTTCCGCTTTCATTAATATCATGGCAGAGGTTGCCGCTGCCAGCGAACGGTATAAAAACCGGGCGATGAAAGGATTATTCCAAACTCTTTTAGTTATCCTGTTTTTTGTAGGAGCGATATGTATATTGGCTGTTATTTTCGATAAATCTCCGGTTTCTTTGTTGGCTGGTTTAGGAGCTTCGGCAGCGATTCTTTCATTGGTATTTAAAGATACTATTGTGGGTTTCGTAGCGGGAATACAACTTTTAGCTAATGATATGCTTAGGCCCGGGGACTGGATTACAATGCCTAAATACGGGGCCGACGGATGGGTGTTGGAAGTAACCCTGAATACGGTAAAGATTCGTAATTTCGATAATACGATAGTTACCGTTCCTCCATATGCGATGGTAAGCGATTCTTTTCAGAATTGGAGGGGAATGTTCGATTCGAGCGGAGGTCGTCGTATAAAAAGGTCGGTTAATATCGATATGAGGAGTGTCCGTTTTTGTACAGACAGTATGTTGGATAAATTTACAGAAATACCGTTGATAAAAGATTATGTAACGGAATATCGGAAATCGACGGGGGAGGACCCGCTTCGGGAACGACTATCTAATTTGACTGTATTTCGGGAATATCTCGACCGGTATATTCACAGCCTTTCGGTTATTATGACAGAAGGGCAGTTTTGTCTTGTTCGATATCTTGATATTACCGATAAAGGACTACCGGTAGAAATATATTGTTACTCGGCTCGAAAAATGTGGATTGAGTATGAAAAAGTCGTCGCGACAGTGATCGACCATATTCTTTCTGTTATTCCCGAGTTCGGGTTGCGTGTTTTTCAGAATCCGGCAGGTAGCGATTTATCTATATTGGGTGATCTGCTTTTATCCGGTAAGGAATTAAAAAGTAATTAGAGATGAACAGGGGAAATACTGTAACTAAAAAGATAATAATATACAAATGAAGCCATTATTGCTATATTTATTTTTGATTTTAGCGATTCCGTTTTCTTATGGAGCTCGGGAAGACTCTTTGAGAGTCAGTTTATTGACTTGTTCACCCGGTCCGAGGTCGTTCGAATTGTTCGGACACAGCGGTATTCGTGTTCAAGGACCTTCTCCTGAAATGGACTTAGTTTTTCATTATGGTCTTTTCGATTACGATGCACCTCATTTTATATATCGTTTTACTAAGGGAGAAACCGATTATATGATGGGTGTGACTTCATTTTCTGATTTTGTTTTTGCCTATGCAATGCGTAATAGCGGAATAACAGAATTGGAACTGAATTTATCCCGACAGGAAAAAGAAGATCTTTTACGAGCGTTGGCCGTAAATAATCTACCCCAAAACCGGGTTTATCGGTATAATTTTTTATATGATAATTGTGCCACACGGCCTCGGGATATTATTGTGAAAAATATACAAGGGAAGATTCGTTATGAGGAGCCCGTTGAAAAGACAACATTCAGGACGATGATTCACGATTGCACTTTTACAGATCAGTGGTTGACATTCGGAATCGATTTGGCTTTAGGAGAACCTCTCGACCGACCTATTACCTATCAGGAAGAAATGTTTTTACCGTCGGTTCTCGAAGAAGCCTTTTCTAAGGCATCCATTATTGTTTCTCAAGATAGTATAAGGCCCCTTGTTTCTTCGGTTGAGGAGATTTTACCGGCATCGTCCGATTTGTTTATAGAATCGAACGGAACGTTTTTTTCCCCACAAGTGTGTTGTTGGGCTTTTTTTATACTTATTTTAGGTATTTCGATATATGAGATAATTCGACACCGTACATTTCGCATAATCGATACGGTCGTGTTTACTGTTTATGGGCTGGCTGGTTGTATTGTAGCCTTCCTGATGTTTGTATCTGCGCACCCAGCCACTTATTTTAATTATTCGATATTTTGGGTAAATCCTCTATTATTAATTTTACCGGTGATTGTTTGGGTAAAAAAACTGAAAAAGGTCGTGCTTTATTATCATTTTGTTAACTTTGCGGTGCTTTTGTGCTTGCTGGTCGGTTGGGCTTGGCTTCCGCAAAAAATGAATAATGCGTTTATTCCTTTGGTACTGGTATTGGCTATTAGGTCTTTAACTAATATTATCGTATCTTACCGAGGGGAAAAATAAAGAGAAAAAATGTCGAGAAAAGATAAAACGATGAATAAACTGATCACTTCGCTGATTCTGGCTTTAATGGCTGCACCATTGGAGGCTCAGGTTTCGGTTGAAATGCCTCGTCTCGTGGTAGGCATCACGGTAGATCAGTTGCGCACCGATTATCTGGAAGCCATGATGCACCTGTTCGGAGAAAAAGGATTTAAACGATTGATGAATGGAGGGGTCGTTTATGAAAATGTTACTTACGATTTTCCTTTTCCCGATATTGCTTCGGCGACGGCTTCTGTTTATACCGGGACCTACCCGTTTTATAATGGGATAACCGGAAAAACCATATATAATGTCGACCGAAAACGAACCGAATCGATTTTGTTCGACCTTGGCAAAATGGGTAATTTTACCAACGAAACGGTCTCTCCTAAAAATTTACTGACATCTACTATTGCCGATGAACTGAAAATCGCCAGTGACGGGCGAAGTTCGGTGTATGCGATAGCTCCTTCGATGGAACAGGCTATTCTTAGTGGGGGACATGCTGCGAATTCCGTTTTCTGGATAAATGAGGAGAACGGGAAATGGGCGACTACTACCTATTATGAAGATATTCCTTATTATGTAGATAATGTCAATCGTGTCGAAGCTTTATCGGTACGAATAGATACGATGAGCTGGGTGCCTATGCTGCCTGTATCGAGGTATGATGCACTGCCGTATCTCAGTCAGGATTTTTTGTTTAAGCATCAGTTTTCAAAATATAAACACGATAAATATGCCGTTTTTAAAGCCAGCGGGTTGGTGAATGAAGAGGTGACACGGCTGGCAACTACATTTATCGACAATGCCGGGTTCGGACAGAGACTTTTCCCCGATATGCTTAATATCGGTTATACTGCTGCAAATTTCAGGGGAAAGAGTATTCAGGAATATAGTCTCGAAATGCAAGATACTTATGTACGTCTCGATCGTGCATTAGGAAATTTGCTCGATGCGATCGATAAGAAGGTGGGATTGAAAAATACGGTTATTTTCCTTACTTCAACCGGTTGTTATAGCGGAGAAGCTCGCGAAGCTGGAAGTTTTGGTATACCCAACGGCGACTTTTATCCTAATCGTGCGACAGCTCTTTTAAATATGTACCTGATGGCTATTTATGGCCAGGGCGATTGGGTAGAGGGTTATTACAACAGACAGATTTTTTTGAATCGGAAATTGATTACCGATCAACAAATATCTCTCGACGATATACAGCTAAAGGCTGCCGAGTTTCTCATACAAATGACTGGTGTTCAAGATGTAATTACATCCCACCAGTTTCTTCATGGTACCTGGAACGACCGTGTAGCGGCGATTCGTCGTGGTTCGCATCGTAAATTTACAGGGGATCTTTTAATTGAAATACAGCCCGGATGGGAAATCGTGCACGAGGACGTAAACGATCACAGGGAATATGTACGTGAAAATGCAATTCCGGCTCCATTATTTTTCTTTGGTGACGATCTGAAACCTCAGCACGTTGTACGGCAGGTTAAAATTACGGCGATAGCGCCAACTGTAGCTCGTATACTCCGTATTCGTTCTCCGAATGCGGCTAAAGATACGGCATTGCCCGAAGTGAGGTAATGCCGTAAACCCGCGATGATATTATCTATGTTTCTTCTGATTAGCGGGTAAAATCACTGTATCTTATGAAATTAAATCGTTACGGTGCATATAGTGTCGTAGCTGTTTGTCTTAATTGTAAAAATAAATAAATATATTATGGGATTTAATGAAGTTCTCAAAAAATTGTTCGGTAATAAGTCGCAGCGAGACTTGAGGGAGATCGATCCTTATGTTCAGAAAGTAAAGGCGGTATATCCTGAGATAAAAGAACTGAGCAATGATGCATTACGTGCCCGTATCGACGACGTGAAAAAACGTGTTCAAGATGCTGTGGCCGAAGACCGAAAAAAAATTGCTGACTTGAAAGATAGCATAGAAGCTCTTGATTTTGAAAAAAGAGAGTCTGCTTGGGATGAAATCGATAAAATTGAGAAAAATATTATTGAGAAATACGAAAAAGTTCTCGATGAAGTTTTACCTGAGGTATTTGCCGTGGTAAAAGATACCGCCCGTCGTTTTGCCGAGAATGAAACGGTTGAAGTAACGGCTAATGATTTCGACCGTGATTTGGCGGCACATCACGATTTTGTGCATATCGAAGGCGATAAAGCCATTTATCAGAATCATTGGATGGCAGGAGGTAATGAAATTACCTGGGATATGGTACATTATGATGTACAGTTATTCGGAGGGGTCGTACTGCATAAAGGCAGAATTGCGGAGATGGCTACCGGTGAGGGTAAAACCCTTGTGGCTACGTTGCCGGTATTCTTGAATGCGCTTACCGGGAACGGTGTGCATGTAGTAACTGTGAACGATTATCTTGCCAAACGTGACTCGGAATGGATGGGACCTTTATACATGTTCCATGGTTTGTCTGTCGATTGTATCGATAAACACCAACCCAATTCCGAAAAGCGACGGGATGCTTATAATGCCGATATAACCTTCGGTACCAATAACGAATTCGGGTTCGATTATCTTCGTGATAATATGTCGGGATCTCCTAAAGATTTAGTACAGCGGAAGCATAATTACGCAATTGTCGATGAGGTCGATTCGGTACTTATCGATGATGCCCGTACTCCTTTGATTATTTCAGGCCCCGTACCGAAGGGTGAAGACCAACTTTTCGAGGAATTTTGTCCTAAGGTAGAGTCTTTGGTGAAAGCGCAACGAGCATATACGACGAAATTGTTGTCTGATGCAAAGGTGAAAATTGCATCGGAAGACAAGAATGTGCGTAAAGAAGGAGCGATGTTACTCTTCCGTTCATTCAAAGGAATGCCTAAGAATACCCCTTTGATCAAATATCTCAGTGAACCGGGGATAAAAGCTTTAATGCTCGAAACCGAAGCTTATTATATGCAGGAAAATAACCGGAACATGCCGGAAGTTACCGATCCGTTGTTGTTTGTTATTGATGAAAAAAATAATACGATCGAACTTACCGATAAGGGTCTCGACATGATTACCGGAAATTCCGATGACCCGAATTTCTTTGTATTGCCGGATATCGGAGCACAGCTTTCCGAACTCGAGAACATGGGGCTTTCCGATGAAGAAAAGCAGATAAAGAAAGACGAACTGATGCAGAATTATGCTGTTAAGGCAGAACGGGTACATACCGTTAATCAGTTGTTGAAAGCATATACCTTATTCGAACGAGACGAAGAGTATGTAGTGATAGATAATAAAGTAAAGATTGTAGACGAACAAACCGGACGTATTATGGAAGGTCGTCGCTATTCCGACGGTTTGCATCAGGCTATCGAAGCCAAGGAACGGGTTACCGTAGAAGCTGCGACTCAAACCTTTGCTACGATTACTTTACAGAACTATTTCAGAATGTATCATAAACTTGCCGGTATGACCGGTACGGCTGAAACAGAAGCTGGTGAGTTTTGGGATATATACAAACTCGATGTCGTAACGATACCCACTAATAAGCCGATTGCGCGTATCGACATGAACGATCGTGTATATAAAACTAAACGAGAAAAATATACGGCTGTGATCGATGAGATACAAAAAATGGTCGATGCCGGTCGTCCCGTGCTGGTAGGTACGACTTCGGTAGATATCTCGGAATTGTTGAGTAAAATGCTTACCATGCGTAAGATCAAGCATAATGTTTTAAATGCCAAATTACACCAACGTGAGGCTGAGATTGTAGCACAGGCCGGCCAGTCGGGAACGGTGACTATTGCTACCAATATGGCCGGTCGTGGTACCGACATCAAGCTTTCTCCCGAGGTGCGAGCTGCCGGAGGGCTTGCGATTATCGGTACGGAACGCCACGAGTCGCGCCGTGTCGATCGGCAGTTGAGAGGACGTGCAGGACGTCAGGGAGATCCGGGATCATCGGTATTTTATGTTTCCCTCGAAGATAATCTGATGCGTTTGTTTAGTTCGGACCGTATCGCTAAAGTGATGGATCGTCTTGGATTTGAAGAGGGTGAGATGATCGAACATTCCATGATTTCGAAATCGATAGAACGGGCTCAGCGTAAAGTGGAAGAAAATAACTTTGGTATTCGAAAACGACTTCTCGAATACGATGATGTGATGAATGCTCAGCGTGAGGTAATTTATACCAAACGACATCATGCATTATTGGGAGAACGTATCGGCATAGATATAATGAATATGATGTACGATGCCGCCCAATCTTTGGTCGAGGAGTATTCTCAGTCGGGAGATTATGAAGGTTTACGCGAAGATATTTTTAAAACTTTTGCGATAGAAATGCCTTTTACGGCTACCGATTTCAAAAGCGAAAAAAACGAACAATTAACCGATCGTCTTTACGATGCCGTTATGGCAGCCTTTAAACGTAAAATCGATTATATGGCTACGGTTGCCAATCCGATTATTAAGCAAGTTTACGAAGAACAGGGCTCGCGGTATGAGAATATACTTATTCCTATAACCGATGGAAAACGGATGTATCAGATTTCTTGTAATCTGAAGGAAGCATACGAGACCGAGTCTAAAGCTATAAACAAAGCCTTCCAAAAATCGATATTATTATACGCGATCGATGATGCATGGAAAGAACACTTGCGGGATCTCGACCAATTGCGTCAGTCGGTACAGAATGCGAGTTATGAACAGAAAGATCCTTTATTGATTTTTAAACTCGAATCGTTCGGATTGTTCAAAACAATGGTGGAAACGATGAACCGTAAGACTATCGCTATACTTATGAGAGGACAGATTCCTGTGAGGGAACCGGAACAAGTACGTGAAGCCGCACCTGAAAAGAGACAGGATTACAGTAGATACCGTGCTCAAAAAGACCCTTTAATGGATCAACAGAGTGCTAACCGCCAAGCTGCTGCGGGACAGCAACAGATACGTAAGCCCGAACCTATGAAAGCAGCCCCTAAAGTGGGACGCAATGATCTTTGCCCTTGCGGAAGCGGTAAGAAGTATAAGAACTGTCATGGTCGTGAAGAATAAATTACAATGATGATTCGTACGATCGATCGGTACGGATAATAATCTGTGAGATGCATCAAATAAAAATGCGGAGAATATCTTATTCTCCGCATTTTTATTTGATGCAGTCGGGAGGATATATAAAAAAGCCGTTTCAAAAGAAACGGCTTTTTAAACTTATACGGTAAGAAAATTATTTTCCTTCGGCTTCCAGTTTCAATGTTACGGTCGGTTGGTCGCAAACTTCGGTCGGTCCGAAATATTGGATAGGGCCTGGGTAAACATAACAAGTATTTTTAGCCCATTCGTCGCGGTTAGCGGCGAAGAATTTAAAAGGAGCACCATCGAGTCTTACCAAAGCTTTTTGAATCACAGGCTTCATTTCTCCGTGGCGACGTTCCATATTCATCATCATGGTAACGGGAACACCTCCGGCAATCCATTCTTCGGCAGGTTTGGTCGTATTGCGTACCGATGACATATATCCTGTTTTACCTTCTCCGATTAGCATAGAAGCTGTATATCCGAGTGAATAACAATAATCGGCATCGAAATTAGAAGGAGCGGCGCAGCGTCCTTCGTATCCGAAGAAGTGATGTTGTGCGGCAAATTTTCCGGTATATTTTCCTTGTTCTTTCCATTCGGCTAATTTCTTACCTACCATTTCAGAAAGTAGTTTTTCTGTCTCGATGAGAGAGACCTGTACATTTCCGTGAGGATCGCGGTCGAGAGATAATTGACGGGCTACGCCTTCGGGTAAGCTGGCATAAATTGCCGAGTTTTCGGGAGAAAGATGCTTAATGATATAATTACGTTGTTCCGATTTCTTTATCATGGCAAATTCTGCGCCATTGGCGGCCAGGAAGTCATTGAGTTCGGCAATGAGTTTTTTCATTGCTGGGATGAATTCGATAAGGCCTTCGGGAATCAGTACCGTACCGAAATTGTTCCCTTCAGCGGCACGGGTAGCAACGATATTTGCGATATAAGTTACGACATCGTCGAGCGACATATTTTTTTCTTCTACCTCTTCTGAAATAATACAAATGTTGGGTTGTGTTTGTAAAGCGCATTCCAGTGCGATGTGAGAAGCTGAGCGGCCCATGAGCTTAATGAAATGCCAGTATTTTTTTGCAGAGTTACAGTCGCGTTGAATGTTTCCGATAACTTCGGAATAAACTTTACAAGCAGTGTCGAAACCGAAAGAAGTTTCGATCATGTCATTTTTCAGGTCGCCGTCGATAGTTTTGGGGCAACCGATAACTTGTACTCCTGTATTTTTTTGTTTGTAATATTCGGCCAATACACAGGCATTTGTATTAGAATCGTCGCCACCGATAATAACAAGGGCCTGAATACCCAGTTTTTTTATAATTTCGAGACCTTTATCGAATTGTTCGGTTGTTTCGAGTTTTGTACGTCCCGAACCAATAATATCAAATCCTCCTGTATTACGATATTCGTCGATGATTTCGTCGGTAAGTTCGATATATTGGTGGTCGATAAGTCCGCCAGGGCCAAGGAGAAATCCGTATAGTTTAGAGTCTTTGTTAAGAGCTTTCAATCCGTCGAAAAGTCCGGCGATTACATTATGTCCGCCGGGAGCCTGTCCTCCGGAAAGAATTACGCCGGCAGTGATGGCCGGTACGTTTTTTTTCTCATTGCTTTCTACAAACGACAGAACGGGCATTCCGTAAGTGTTGGGGAATAGCTTTTTAATCTCTTGCTGGTCGGCTACCGATTCTGTCGGAGCACCTTCTTTTACAGTCAGCGAGCCTTTCAGTGCTTTAGGCAATTTGGGCTGATAGGCTGCGCGGGCAATTTGCAGAGCGCTTTTTTTCATTTTCGAAAATGTTATTGTGTTAATAATAAAATTACTGGTTTGTTTTTTTAGCCGCACAAATTTCGGTATAATTTCTGTATAATACAAACAGCAGCTTCAATAAAAGTATGAAACAAATCGATGCGAAACACCCGTTATTCAATTTTGTTCGATAAAAAATAGGTAAATAATCCTATAATTCGTATAAAAAGTTTATTGACAAACCGGAGAAATACTTAACTTTGCGGTGCTTAACAAAATAAGGCTTTAAGTTTTCATTAAAATAAAAAGAGCGAATTATGATCTATTCACACGAAGTAGAACACATGTGTGTTGTAAAAAAAGGCCCTAATCATGGTGCCGCTCCTATCCCTCAGGAAGGAAAATGGGTGAAAGCCAAAGAAGTAATCGATATTTCAGGCTTGACTCACGGTGTGGGTTGGTGTGCTCCTCAACAAGGTGCATGTAAACTGACTCTGAACGTAAAAGACGGTATCATTCAGGAAGCACTGGTAGAAACTATCGGGTGTTCGGGAATGACCCACTCGGCTGCCATGGCTTCTGAGATTCTCCCCGGAAAAACGATTCTCGAAGCTTTGAATACCGACCTCGTTTGCGACGCAATTAATACTGCTATGCGTGAGCTTTTCTTGCAGATTGCTTATGGTCGTACTCAGTCGGCTTTCTCAGAAGGCGGTCTTCCCATTGGTGCCGGTCTCGAAGACTTAGGTAAAGGTCTTCGCAGTCAGGTAGGTACAATGTACGGTACGTTAGCTAAAGGTACTCGTTATCTTGAAATGGCGGAAGGTTATTGTACTCGTATGGCTCTCGACAAAGATGATCAGGTGATCGGTTATGAATTTGTTCACATGGGCAAATTTATGGATATGGTGAAAAAAGGCATTGATGCTAATGAAGCCATCGAAAAAGCAAAAGGTACATACGGCCGTTTCAAAGATGCCGTTAAATATATCGATCCGCGTCAGGAATAATAACTGTTATTAGTAAACAACCCATTAAAGACAATCAATATGGCTTTATTTGAAAGTTACGACCGTCGTATCAAACAAATTGACGCGGTTTTAAATAAATATGGTATCAAAAACATCGAAGAAGCAAAATCTATCTGCGATGCTTATGGTATCGATCCTTACAAAATGTGTGAGGAAACTCAGCCCATCTGTTTCGAAAATGCGAAATGGGCTTATGTAGTAGGTGCAGCTATTGCAATTAAAAAAGGTTGCAAAACAGCTGCTGATGCAGCTGAAGCGATCGGCATCGGTTTGCAGGCTTTTTGTATCCCGGGTTCTGTTGCCGATGATCGTAAAGTAGGTATCGGTCACGGTAATTTGGCCGCTCGTCTGCTGCGTGAAGAAACGAAATGTTTTGCTTTTTTGGCGGGCCACGAATCGTTTGCTGCTGCCGAGGGTGCTATTAAGATTGCCGAAATGGCCAATAAAGTACGTAAAGAACCCTTGCGTGTTATTTTGAACGGATTGGGTAAAGATGCCGCTCAGATTATTTCCCGTATCAACGGTTTTACGTATGTACAAACTCAGTTCGATTATTTTACAGGTGAATTGAAAGAAGTACAGTCGGTCGCATATTCCGATGGTTTGCGTTCTAAAGTGAAATGTTATGGCGCAGATGATGTACGTGAAGGTGTTGCCATTATGCGTGCAAATGGTGTAGATGTATCGATTACAGGTAATTCTACAAATCCTACCCGTTTCCAACATCCGGTTGCCGGAACATACAAAAAAGAATGTATGGAAAACGGTAAGAAATATTTCTCTGTAGCATCCGGTGGCGGTACCGGACGTACTTTGCATCCTGATAATATGGCTGCCGGTCCGGCCTCTTACGGTATGACCGATACGATGGGGCGTATGCACGGAGACGCTCAATTCGCCGGTTCTTCATCGGTTCCCGCTCACGTAGAAATGATGGGATTCCTCGGAATGGGTAACAATCCTATGGTAGGTGCTACCGTAGCTATTGCAGTGAGTGTAGAGCAGAACGCAAAATAAAAATTGTTTTTCTTTTTTATATAAACTCCTGTAACCTGTAAGGTTACAGGAGTTTTTTTTGATATTTTATGATGAAAACAGATACAGGATGTTGAATTATTTTTTAATTTAGATCGAGAACTTAATTGAGTTGTAATAATACTGGATATGAATAAATCGATGGATATCAGAATGTGTTTTGTTTTGGTACTTATATTAATCGGAATGTTTAATTGTACATATGCTCAGAATATGAAAAAGTTAACTCCAGAGGAAGAACGGGTGATTGTAAATAAGGGAACTGAAGCTCCCTATACCGGTAAATATTATAATTTTAATGAAGATGGTACATATACTTGCAAGCGCTGTGGAACACCTCTGTACCGCTCGCATGATAAATTCGATTCGGGATGCGGGTGGCCGAGTTTTGATGATGAGATAAAAGGTGCAGTTAAGCGTGTACCCGATGCTGATGGCCGCCGTACCGAGATCATATGTGCTAAATGTGGGGCCCATTTGGGACATGTTTTTACCGGAGAAGGATTTACTTCGAAAAATACGCGCCATTGTGTAAATTCCATATCTCTCGAATTTACTCCGCTGGAGAAAATCAATATAGAGAAAAAGACAGAAACGGCAATATTTGCCGGAGGCTGTTTTTGGGGGGTAGAACATCTGATGGAACAAATCCCGGGAGTAATTTCCATCGAATCGGGATATATTGGAGGAACGATGCCGAATCCTACATATAAAGACGTATGTACAAAAAATACAGGTCATGCCGAAGCGGTACGTATCGTGTTCGATCCTTCTAAAGTAAGTTATGAAACGCTTGCTAAACGATTTTTCGAAATACACGATCCCGAACAAGCGAATGGTCAAGGACCTGATATAGGAAATCAGTACCGGTCTGAAATATTTTATACTACTCCTGCACAAAAGGAAACGGCCTTAAAACTTATCGATATTCTTAATAAAAAAGGATATCATGTCGTTACGAAAGTAACTCCTGCATCTGAGTTTTGGAAAGCCGAAGAATATCATCAGGGGTATTACGATAAAAACGGAAAGGAGCCTTATTGTCATCGGTATACCAAACGTTTCTGATTGTATAAAAATAAAAATGTTTACTTGTATTAAATAATTAATTCCAAACACAGTATTTGTGCAAATATGTTTCTTCTTGTATTATATTTGTAATATAATTTTTTGTTAAATATCTATGAAAAGGTGTCTAAGGTGTCTGATTTATGCAGCCGTTCTGGTTGCAGCAGTGAGTTGTTGAGATTAATTCGGATTGGAAAATTCCACAGATTCTATTCGTAAAAAGATTCAAGAAAGTTTTGATTTTAAAACGACTTATGCGTGTCCTGTTCGTTTAAATTACGGAAGGCAGGCCTATGTCGAAGTGTTTACGGAAAATCCTCTCGATGAGTATAGCAATAAAAAGGATATTACACCTGTTTATTGTGCCTATACCGATGAGAAAGGTGTGTTGAACAGTCGTATGGAAATTCCTGAAGCCTTAAAAAATAAGGAGGTATATGTATATACTGATGCAATCGGTATTCCGGGACTGGTACAAACAAAGATAAGTACTTCGGGACTCACGGTAGATATAAACAATACCTCTCGCGTGGAATTGGGGGGCACAATTATACGGAGTTGCCTTATGATCTTATTTCTAAAATAGAGGCGACATTACCTGAAGGAAAAAATAATACTTCGAAAGTAAAACTCGAAAATACCAATATCGTTGTTACAGAGGATTGTACTATCGATGCAATATTGTATATGAGTTTACAAATGGAAATAATACATTGGCATATTTTTATTATCCGACCGGAAAGAAACCTTTTTGGGTGCCGCGAGCTGAATTGATCACTGTATTTCCCGAGATGAAATATTCTGCCGGATTAAGGAGTGGTACTACTGTGAGGCTGAAATATTATGATGATGCACATCCTCAAGGAACAGAACGTTTTCCGGCCGGTGTAACGGTAGGTTGGGCGATATATCAAAAAGATATTTGGAATGCTCCTACATTTTATTCTCTTAAATCATTAAATCTGGATAAAAAGAACCATAATGTATTATTTCGTGACAAGGGGAACGAATTGTTGATATTCGGTTTTGAAGATTGGTATCTCAGTTTCGGAGATAAAGATTTTAACGATGTTCTTTTCTCTGTAAAAGCAAATCCTTTTAAAGCCGTAGATAATGAGGATATTCCTGATCTGGATGATCCGGACGAAGATAATGTGACAAAGAAAGAAACGGTATCGGGAACATTATTATTTGAAGATCTTTATCCTTATGAAGAGATTATGATATGAATGATGTTGTTGTAGAATATGAGATCTCAAAATATTTCGGGAAAAATAATAAAACTGAAAAACTGCATTGTGAGTTTACTCCTGTTTATGACGGAGGAACTAAAAGATCAGGATTTGGATTTGTAATAGATAATGCGTCGATAACTGCACGAGTTATCGACGCATCAGAATATCCATTGGATAATGTAAAAGATATCGTCTTGTTCGATAATAATGCTATGGTAGTAGGGAGGACTTTCAATGTCGATCTCGATATTGAACCAACAGATAAAGATGAGTTGATCGTTCCTTTTAATCCGTTTATATTTGTAGATGGAGATCGCTCGAAAGAGGTGCATCTCACTAAAATGAAACCTACCGCAAAGGCAAATCAGAAGGGATATTCCGAGTTCGCTAAAAAATATGTTACGGGAGGTAATTTCCCTTTTGCCATGAATATTCCTATTGTGAATTTTAAGGTATCTGAGGAAATGAAACGTATCGACTCCGAATATCCTTTATTTATTAAATGGGTAGAGGGTGATAAATCTATCGAATGGTATAAAAAATAAATACATAAATATTATAAAATCCCTTGTTGGAATTATCAATGTGAAGTGTACCCTAAAAGTTTTGTGTCCAACTTTTAGGGTGCATTTCAATGACGGTGGGAGATTTTATTTATAGTCTCGGCGATCAATTTATTTGTTTATAAAATCGATGTATCTATGCCGGGCCTTATTTAATAGCTCGTCGCTTATTTTAATCTCCGGATCAAATAAAGCTACGTCGATTTCTATTTTATTTTTTCTTACCGATTTGTTCCAATTTCCGATAATTTTTCCATTTAGGAGTATAACCGGGTAAAAAATTCCGAAACGGTTAAATGCTTTAGAATAATGTTTTTCTTCGAGAACAGGGGTTCTGCTTTTATATCCGATAAGCAGTTCGTCATATGAGGGCAGTAAATGTAAATACTCACAGGATGTTTGTTTGCAATTGTTACTATGATATACATACATGTCTTCCGTTTCCGTGTGGATTTTTGTAAGGTCGTTTTTTATGATATCGATCGCTTTTTTTGCATCGGTTGTCGTGAGCCCCGACCACCATACGAAATCTTCGAGGCTTGCCGGAGAATGACTTTTAAAATATTTTTTTGCCAGTATGCCCAAAGCTTCCTCATAATCGAATGAATGAGAAACGGGAACACGTTCATCGAGTAGAGCATAAGAAGGTTTTCCGTTTTTATCTTCACCGCTGCAAAGAATACCGTCTGTTTCGGCACGAATAATGTAATATCGGGCGTGGGCGTCATTTATTTTAATACCTTTCTTATTTAGTTCTTCACATATTTCTTGTCTTGTAAAACTTTTATTGCCTTCGAGTAATTTTATGATCGTATTGTTATAGATCATGTATTCTTTTTCTGAAATATTTAAGTTTCTGGCGAATGATTCATAAGCTTTTCTAATACGGCTACCGGATAATTTAAGCATCCATCGGATATCTTCGGCGGAGATGAAATGCCAGGTTGGACGTAAAATATGGGTGCGTAAAATACTTCCTTTCCGTATTGCTTCATTCACAGAATTAAGTGATCCTGATTGCAATCGGGAGCCGATAGCCCATTTGGCCATGCTATAATTTTGTGCTTGTATTGCACCCATCCACCCGACAAGATCCATAGGATCATCGAAACGAGGATCGATAAATTGGTGATTGAATGATCGTGTCGTTGCTATCATCGTTTTTTTCTTATTTGTATTAAGGTTAGGATCATATTTTTTCCCGCTTTTTCAGTGTTTAAAACGGAATTCTATTTGATGGATGAATAGTAAGTTTTTCAATTAGCGATTTTTACCGGTAAGGCATTCATTATACTGAAATCGACTCCTTGAATTTTTACGGGTAAGGGAGTGTTGTTATTTGCAATTTTTACAGGGATTTCGGTATAGTTGCCTGTTCCCACTATGCGTACGTCGACTATCTGATCGTATTGAGGTATGTTGGCAAGGTTCCGATTGGCATTTGCCGGAGTAATAAGATTGTAGTCGCGTGCAATTAAAATTATCAGACAAATGGCAATGATTGTGAGAATAGACTTTGTGTAAAGATCGGTTTTCATAATTGGGGTATTTTTTATCGATGATGGTCTCATCGGTTAGTATCTGATCAAAGATATGAATTTTTTTTAGCGTTTAGACATAATTACATTTTTAACTTATCGGGTTAATTAGTGTTACTTATTCTATTTTTTATTGATTTATTTATTTCAATAAATCATATCTTATTTATATTTGTAATTCTATTTAGAAATATTATTTCTATATGTAAATGAAAGAGTCGAAAAAATATCGCGTTCCTATGGTTGCTAAAGCGATGGAGTTATTAGAGACTTTATCGGATTATCCTTTGGGGTTAACGGTACAGGAAATGGTGGAAAAGCTCAAATATCCCAAAACTTCGGTTTATAAGACAGCGTGTACTTTATATGAAAAAGGGTATTTGGGCCGTGATAGGAACGAATATCGATTTTTTCTTTCCCGAAAATTGCTTCAACTCGGTTTGACGGCATTGGGAGAGACGGACATAATTGACCGTTCTATCTTGTATATGAAGAAATTGCGTGATGAATTGGGTGAAAGTATCATGATAGGAACGATGGGTGAAAATGAGGCCGTGCTTCTCGAACAAGTTACCGGAACGTATGATTTTGTTTTTACCTTAAAAGCAGGTATGCGTTTTAATTTATATTCTACTGCTCCGGGAAAGGTCATGTTCGCTTATTCTGGGGAAGATGTAATAAAAGAAAAATTGAGAAATATAAAAGCATTATACGACGGTTCATGTTCTTTACCTGATCCCGAGGTTTTTTTAAAGGAACTGGAAAAAATTAGAAAAGAGGGATTTGCCTCGGATTTGGAAGAGACTGTGCAGGGTGTTCATTGTATTGCAGCACCTGTATTCAACCAGTCGGGTAAAGCGGTTGCCTGTGTCTGGACATCCGGTCCATCGGGTCGGTTGCCAGAGAAAAATATAAAAGAGGTAGCCCTGAAAATCATGGGGTGCGCAGAGATGATTTCACGGAATTTAGGATATATATCGAAATAATTATAACCATTTAATAAGATGAAAATGAAAAGATGCAAATGGGTGACAATGTCCTTTGGGATATTAATGATGACGACTTTTACGGTTTCGGCCCAAAAACTCGAAAAAATGAATTGGTTTAACGAGCCTGCGCAATGGAGTATTCCCAATGCGAAAACGTTTAAGATGTATGTAACTCCGAAAACGGATTATTGGCGCATTACACATTATGGTTTTACGGTTGATGATGCCCCTTTTTACTATGCGGTATATGGAGGAGAATTCGAAGCCAAAGTTAAAATAAAGGGAGATTACAAAACGAATTTCGATCAGATGGGCCTGATGATAAGGGTAAACGAAGAGCAGTGGATAAAAACGGGAATAGAATTTGTCAGTGGAAATCAGAATATAAGTACGGTGGTTACTCATGGAACAAGTGACTGGAGTGTAATAAAGCTCGAAAATGCACCTCGTTTTATTTGGATAAAAGCAGTGCGCAGGCTCGATGCTGTTGAAGTTTTTTATTCATACGACGATAAAGAATATACCATGATGCGTACATGCTATTTGCAGGACAATATTCCCGTACAAGTAGGATTAATGGCTGCCTCTCCCGACGGAACGGGGTTTGAAGCCGTTTTTGAAGATTTTTCAGTAAAGCCTTTACCTGATAAACGTCGTTCGGAATGGGCTGAAAGACAACATTGATATATTGTATAGTCGATTAAATCCTCATGATAAAAGTCATGAGGATTTTTTGTAAATATCTGAAAAATATTTATCACGCTTCATGATAAATATGTGGTCTGTATCGATGAGTACGATATTTTTACTTTCGATATCGAAATAGAATATCCTCTAATATTCTAAAAAAAAGAGGGATAAGTGTTGCATATATCAAAAGCATTTTATATTTTTAGTCTCATGAACGGATAACAGGACCGGAAATTCCTGTTTTTATTTTATACCGTAAAATAATATCCGAGTCTTTGTAACAATTTATAAGTATAAAATTTAATGCCACAAAGAGATATATGAAATTGAAAGCAGGAATGTTCAATATCGCATTTAATAAGCTGGTACCCGAGCGCGGACGTTTGCTTATTTCTGAACCTCTTTTATCAGAAGCTTATTTCCAGCGGTCTGTTATTTTCCTTATCGAACATAATGATCAGGGAACAATGGGGCTGGTAGTGAATAAACCTTCAGGATTAGTTCTTAATCGGATTGTAGAAGGACTGGAAGATATTGATGAAATACCTGTATTTTGTGGAGGGCCCATGTCGTCGGACAGATTGTATTATTTACATACATTAGGACACTTGGTCCCTCATTCTATCGAAATATCCGATGGCTTGTATATCGGAGGAGATTTCGATGTAATTTTATCTTATTTGCGTAGTGGTAATAACATCGAACATAATATAAAATTTCTGGTCGGATATAGCGGTTGGTCTCCGGGGCAATTAATAGAAGAAATTGAAAATAAAGTATGGGTCGTTGCCGATAATATATCTCCCAAAGATTGTATTACGCAAGAAGGAGATTTGTTTTGGCGTTCCGTGGTACAATCGCTTGGTGAAAAATACCGTACTTGGTTGAATTATCCTAAAATGCCTTATCTTAACTGATTGTTTTCGGAGATCAGTTGCATGACAATCACATTTTCATAATTGTTTTCGTATTTATTTATCCAATCCTGTAATGTCGCTGTGTGTTTGAATCCGCATCCAGAGAATAGCTTTATACTTACAGAATTGTTTTCATTAATATAAGCATATAGCTGATGTAGATGTAACTTCCTGAAACCGTAATTGATCATGAGCTTCAGGGCTTCCTGGGCGTACCCTTTTTGTCTGAAATCGGGAAAAATAAGAATGCCGACATTGCTGCGTCTGTTTTGCGGATCGAAATCGGTAAAATCGATCATTCCTACGGTTTCTGCATCTGATTTTCGGCTGATCATGAGTCGAAGTTGTTTTGCCCGGTAGATATCTTCTTTGGCAGTCTTTAGATACTCGTGAAGAATATAACGGGAGAAAGGTGCGAATGTGTCTCCCGATTCCCATAAAGAGGTATCGTTTTCCCACTGATATAAAATATCGAGGTCTTCGGGCTCGGGAGCACGTAATTTCAATAAATTTCCGGTAAGATATTCCATTTTATCGTTTTTGTATTAGTTTAATATAGAATTTCTTCAGGAGATACGATGTTTCTGCTTTCTTGAGAAAAAATATAAAAATGGAGTGTTTTATCTCTCCATTCTTCCATACAGGAAATAATATCTTTATATGACATTGACCGGTTATCGAAAATAATATTCAATCCTTGCTTCTTTTTTTCAGATAGGATTTGTTTCAGGATATACGTTTTATTTCCGTTATCGGTAATTGAATAATGGTAGCTGGTCAAAATTTCTGCAATGTCTTTATTACTGCCTATAACAAACCATTTACGTTCGTTGGATCGTAAAAAAGAACGTCGGTTCCTTGTTGGATACAATATAATTCGTTTGAGAGCCGATAAGGATGCTCTGGCCCAGATTCCGGTTTTCAGAAAAATGATTCCTGTCGTTTGATAATGAGGATAGTGTTTCTGAACGAATATATGCATTGCGTCATAAAATATTCTCACATATTTCAACGATCCCTTTTTAGTACTTTCTCCTTTATAATGTATAATGCGTAGTGGTAAATAATAATTGTAATACCCAGATTTTGTGATCCGATATGAGAGATCGATATCTTCACCGTACATAAAAAAGTCTTCATCGAGTAATCCGCTTTTTTCAATTGCAGTCCTACGAAGTAACATAAATGCTCCTGATAAAACTTCTATTCGATGTGTCTCGTTTTCAGAAAGGTATTTTACATGATAGCGTCCGAATATTTTTGATTTGGGCAGCATGTAAGACAAACCTGTAACTTTGCAGAATGAAGTCCAGGGAGAAGGAAATCCTCTTTTCGACTCGGGTAAGAAATTACCTTGTCCGTCGAGCATTTTTACCCCTAAAGCACCGGCATCAGGCGTTTTCTCCATAAATGCAATGGCATCATCGAGCACTTCTTCACCAAGAACAGTATCGGGATTGAGTAAGAGTATATATTCACCTTTAGAAAGAGAGATTGCCAGATTATTAGCTTTAGCGAAACCGGTATTTTGTGCATTGGCTATAAATCGGACATCGGGGAAACGAGAAGGGAGATACGACATGGAATCATCCCCCGAAGCATTATCTACGACGATGATTTCCGAATCTAAATTCCGGCTTGCTTTTCTCACCGAAATCAGGCATTGTTCGAGAAAATGCCTTACGTTGTAATTTACAATTATAATACTAATTTTTGCCACTCAGTCGGTAATGATATATTACAAAAACGAATCGATTGTTGTTTTCGTATAATAAATTTTTAATTTTTGAAAGTTTCATTAAACGGGATTCGGTTTACGATAGAGCGCCCCAAAGTTACTTCGTCGGTATATTCGAGTTCGTCGCCGACAGAAACTCCCCGGGCTATGATTGATATATTTACATTGTAAGGGGCAAGCTTTCTGTATATGTAAAAGTTGGTAGTGTCCCCCTCCATTGTTGCGCTTAATGCCAATATCACTTCTTTGATTTCACCGGAAGCGACCCGGGAAACGAGAGAATCTATTTCGAGATCTGCAGGCCCGATGCCGTCCATCGGAGAAATAACGCCACCCAAAACGTGATAACGTCCTTTAAATTGATGGGTGTTTTCTACGACCATTACTTCTTTTATATTTTCTACCACACAAATTACCTTATCGTCACGAGAGGTATCTTCGCATAGCGAACAAATCTCTCTATCCGATATATTATGACAAACGCGGCAGTATTTAATTTCTTTGCGAAGTCGTATTATCGTGTTCCCGAAGTTTTCAACCTCTTCTTCTTCCTGACGTAGTAAATGTAAAACGAGGCGTAATGCGGTTTTGCGTCCGATACCGGGAAGTTTTGCAAACTCATTCACCGCATTTTCGAGAAGCGCCGAGGAATATTGCTGGCTCATGTATAATTTTTGTTTTTAAGATTTTTCTTTAATATATCCGTTTTGGTAAGCATATAAAAGCCTTTTTAAATCTGCAATCTGTGTTACCAGAGTTTTACCTATATCGGTATCTCGTACCATTTTACGCTGCGAGTTGAATTCGAGTACAAAACTGGTAGATATGATATCGATACCTTCTTCTATTGCTTTTTGAGTCGATTGAAAGGGTTCATGTTGCGTAAGCTGCAAACCTCGGGAATGATAGATGAGGGTATAACCTGCGATTCCGGTTTCCGACTGGTAAGCTTTAGAAAATCCGCCGTCGATAACCAACAGTTTTCCTCCGGCCTTCACCGGTTTTTCTCCCTGAATGGTTTTTACCGGAATATGGCCGTTGATTATATGCGAATGAGGATCATAAAGTTCGAATTCTTTGAGTATCATGTCGCATATATTCTCTTCGTTGCGTAATTCGTAGTAATATCCTTTTTTCTCTTTCGAGAGCGATTTATCATCGACGAAATACCTTTCGAAAGTAGCCATTTTGTCTTTGTCGAAAGACGGTGCGTTTTCTCCGCACCATAAATACCACATATAATCGAGAGCATACTGCTGTTCTTCCGAATCGGGATCTCCAAAATAAGCATTGCGTATAATTTGGTCGACTTTATCGAGTAATGATTTTCCGCTGTATTTTCTTCCGTAAATTTCTACCTCTTTAAACGATCCGTCTTTATTGAGTGGGATCGAAGCATGATAAAGCAAGTTAGAATTCATCACAAGATACATTCCGCCATGTGCATAAATCCACCGGATGTGCTTTCTGAGTTTTTCGCTGTTGATGAACGAATTCTTAAGTTTACGTATCAGTTCTTCTTCCTCTTCGGTAAGACAGAAAGGATTTTGAGGATCGATAGTCGGGAAAGAAGTATCTTTAAGCAGATAATCTTTTCCTTCGTAAACGAGAACTCCTTTTTCGTAATTTATTTTATCGAGTAGCAACCGTTTTTCCATCCCGAATTCCGGACGGTTGAGTATCAATTGGGATTCTAATTTGAATTGAATGATACTGATTGCTTTATGCATTTGTGCGATTAAACGGAGGGTTTTCTGATTATGTACCGAATCGGGGCCAGTTTTCGGCATAAACGGTTTGCAAGGATCATCTCCATACTGCTCCATCGCGAATGTGGCAAGAGGTAATAAGTTTATGCCGTAACCGTCTTCAATGGTTGCCAGATTGGCATATCTCATCGATAGTCGCAGTACGTTTGCGATACAACAGGAGTTACCGGCTGCTGCACCCATCCATAATATATCGTGATTTCCCCATTGTATATCTACATTGTGATAATTATACAAGGTATCCATGATAATATGAGCTCCGGGACCTCTGTCGTATATATCTCCTACAATGTGCAGTTTATCTATAATCAGCCTCTGTATAAGATTGCACATGGCGATAATAAAATGGTCGGCTCTACCGATAGAAATAATGGTAGATATGATTACGTTTACATAAACCTGTTTATTGGGATCGGATTGTGTTTCATGAAGGAGTTCCTGCAAAATGTAAGAAAACTCGGGCGGTAAAGCCTTTCTTACTTTCGAACGGGTATATTTAGACGAGACGTTCTGGCATACTTTAATTAATTGGTGTAGGGTAATCCTGTACCAGTCATCGATATCGTTTTCTTCAGCCTTTATCAGTTCGAGTTTCTGTTCAGGATAATAAATCAACGTACATAGTTCCTTCTTTTCATTTTCACGCAAAGTCTGTCCGAATATTTCATCTACTTTTCTACGTACCGAACCTGAAGCATTTTTAAGAACATGTTGAAAGGCTTCGTATTCGCCGTGTATGTCGGTGAGGAAATGTTCAGTTCCTTTAGGAAGATTTAATATAGCTTCCAGATTGATAATTTCGGTGCTTGCATCTGCAATGGTTGGGAAATTGTTCGATAATAATTGTAAATATCTCAGGTCGCTTAATACCGATTCTGCCGATATGGAATATGTCTGGTTCATATTAGGTTAAGTAATTTCGTTCTTCAAAAATAACCTTTTTTTCTGAAAAGGCGAGGCTCTATGGTGTTAAAGCTTTATATTTGCATTAATAAACGGTGAAACACAGCTATGGAAATTAAAGATGCCAAATTTGTAATCAGTAATACCGATGTAAGCAAGTGCCCGGCTACTGGATTACCGGAATATGCATTTATCGGACGGTCTAATGTAGGTAAGTCATCGCTTATTAATATGTTGACTAATCGGAAAGGGTTGGCAATGACTTCTTCGATGCCTGGGAAAACACAGCTCATTAATCATTTTATTATTAATAACGAATGGTATTTGGTCGATCTTCCGGGATACGGATATGCCCAAAGGGGTCGGGAAGGCCGCGAAAATATTCGGAAAATTATTGACGGATATATTCTTAACCGGCATGAAATGACCTGCCTTTTCGTTTTGATTGATTGCCGTCATGAGCCGCAGAAAATCGATCTTGAATTTATGAGATGGTTGGGTGAAAATGGAGTTCCTTTTTGTATTGTTTTTACCAAAACCGATAAATTAGGCTCTGTACGTGTACGGGAAAATATAGCTGCCTATAAAATGAGATTGCTTGAAGAATGGGAAGAGTTGCCGCCTGTATTTGCAACTTCATCCGAGAAGAAAGTAGGTAGGGACGAAATTCTCGATTATATTGAAGAAATAAATAAATCGATAGGCCGGTGACAGTTTTTTATGAATTTCCCGAGGGGGTTTAAAATTTCTAAAAAAGAGGGAAAAGCAGACGATATCTTTTATATTTGTATTTCTATGGCCTTTAAACATATCTCAAATAAAAAGATAATCATCGGGTATCGCCTAAAGGCTGAGTAAAACAAGAGACATTATGACAAAAAATGATTTTATGAGAGAAGCGATTGCTATCTCTATTGCCAACGTTGACAACGGGGGCGGTCCTTTTGGGGCAGTCATTGTGAAAAATAATGAAATTATTGCCCGGGGAGCAAACCGGGTTACCGCAGACAATGATCCTACGGCACATGCCGAAGTAAGTGCGATTCGTAAAGCAGCGGAAAAGTTGGGAACATTTGATCTCAGCGGTTGTGAGATATATACCTCTTGTGAACCTTGCCCGATGTGTTTAGGTGCGATTTATTGGGCGCGCCTCGATAAAATGTATTATGCCAATACCAAGACCGATGCCAAGAATATCGGTTTCGATGATTCGTTTATTTATGACGAACTCGATCTTAAGCCTGCCGACAGGCATCTTCCTTCCGAAACGCTTTTACATGATGAAGCAATAAAAGCTTTCGAAAAATGGGAAAATAAATGTGATAAAACCGAATACTGATATAGGCGTGATGACGAATCTTTGTATAGTTTGTCGTCACGTTTTTAAATTAAAATAAAGAAAGAAGAAATGAATAATTGGTTCGAATGCAAGGTAAAATATGATAAAACCCTCGAAAACGGGATGCAGAAAAAAGTGACCGAACCTTATATGGTGGATGCATTATCATTTACCGAAGCGGAAGCCCGTATTATTAAAGAAATAACGCCATTTATTTCGGGTGATTTTTCGGTAGCTAACATAAAAAGAGCGAATATAAGCGAATTGTTTTTTGATGAAACCGGAGACCGGTGGTACAAGTGTAAAGTGAATTTTATTACACTTGATGAAAAGAGCGGAATGGAAAAGAAAACAGCGAGTTATATGTTGGCTCAGGCAGCCGATTTACCTCAGGCTCTCGAAAACCTGATCGAAGGAATGAAAGGCACTATGGCTGATTATGAAATTGCATCGATTACGGAGACGGCAATAATGGATATCTATCCTTACGCTGTTGATGAAGAACCGGTAGACAGACCTAAGGAATGAATACGATCGGAGAAAATATAGCGGAAGTAGTCGAGTCTCTGCCGGAAAATATACGGTTGGTCGCTGTTTCTAAATTTCATCCGGTTTCGGCAATAGAAGAGGCTTATCAAAGCGGTCAACGTATATTTGGCGAAAGTAAAGTACAGGAGTTATTGCAAAAACAAACTGTACTGCCGACCGATATCGAGTGGCACTTTATCGGACATTTGCAAAGAAATAAAGTAAAAATGATCGTTCCTTTTATTTCCTTGATACATAGTGTCGATTCTCCGCAATTATTGGCCGAAATCGACAAATGTGGTAAAGCCGCCGATCGTATTGTGAATTGTCTTCTCGAGATACATATTGCATCGGAAGAATCTAAATACGGTTTTACATATGATCGCTGTATCTCTTTTTTGGAGGAAGGAAGTTGGAAAGACTTTACCCATGTACGTATTTGTGGGGTAATGGGTATGGCTACCTTTACCGATAATCTTGAACAGGTTGCCAAAGAATTTGCCGGGTTGAAACAATTTTACGATAAAATAAAAAATAGATATTTCGGAGATAAAGATTACTTTAAGGAAATATCGATGGGTATGTCCCAAGACTATCATGTTGCTGTAAAAGAGGGAAGTACGCTTGTACGTGTAGGTAGTCGTATTTTTGGTGAAAGAAAATACTGAAATAATAAATTAGAACTTACTATGGCGTTATTACAGACAAAATATGCAGGTCTTACATTACGTAATCCGATCATTATAGCCAGTTCGGGTTTAACCGATAGTCTAGAAAAAATAAAAGATCTGGAAAGGGCCGGAGCCGGAGCTATAGTGCTTAAATCTCTTTTTGAGGAACAAATTCTAATGCGGTCGGAGGAATTGATGAATATGTCCGATGCCTATCCCGAAGCCTATGACTACATTAACGAATATGTAAGGGTAAATGATATAAATAATTACCTTAATTTAATTCGGGAGACGAGGCAATACTGTTCAATTCCCATTATCGCAAGTGTAAATTGTTATGATATGGGTAGTTGGGCCCGGTTTGCCCGTGAGATTGAGGCTGCCGGAGCAGATGCTATCGAGCTGAATATTCTTAGGATTTCTACGAAAATCGATGAAAAATATGGTTTATATGAACAATTACACATCGATATTTTGAAATCGGTTAAAAAAGAAGTAAAAATACCGGTTACCGTAAAACTGGGACAACGTTTCAGTAATGTTGTTTCGATGGTGAATCAGTTAAAGGCCAATGCGGCTGACGGAGTGGTTCTTTTTAACCGGTTTTACCAGCCCGATATCGATATACACAAACTGCAGTTTATGTCGGGTACGGTATTTAGCTGTTCTACTGATTTTTGTAATACGATTCGCTGGATTGGAATTGTTTCGGGACAGATTCCTGATATGACATTGGCTGCATCTACCGGTATTCATGAACCTGAAGCCGTTATAAAAGCCTTGTTGGCCGGGGCTTCTGCAGTAGAAATTTGCAGTGTATTGTATCAGCACGGAAACGCTATTATATCTCAAATGCTTTCGGTTCTCGACGAATGGATGCAAGTAATGGGATTTGATAGTATCGATGAGTTTCGGGGGAAGATGAATTTTAGCAATGTCGGAGATCAGTCTCATTATGAACGGGTACAGTTTATGAAATATTTTTCTAACAGAGATTGATAGATCCAGATGAGTAGAAAAGTCTCATCAAAAGAGAAAAGGTTATGTTTTATAACATATATCATAATGGTATATTTTAGATATTAAGCGTTAATTTTACACCCATTAATGGGATTAATTTATATTTAATACGTGTTATAACATGGAAAACACAAAGGCTACTGGTGAAGCGACCGCTTCGGGGTTGATTAAAAGTAATTTTGATACTGTTATCAACGGGAAAGAGGTGCGTTTATATATTCTTTCCAATAATAAAGGAGCCGAAATATGTATTACAAATTTTGGTGGAATTGTCGTATCCCTGAGCGTTCCCGATAAAAATGGAAAACTTACCGATGTGGTTTTAGGGCATTCGAGTATAAAGAATTATCTTAATTCTCCTGAAAAATATTTAGGTGCACTGATCGGGCGATATGGTAATCGTATTAAACGGGGTGAATTCGAGCTCGACGGAAAAGCTTATAAAGTAAGGTCGAATAATCCGGATTGTGCATTGCACGGTGGAATAACCGGATATAATAATGTCGTTTGGGATGCTGTTCAGAACGATAAAAATTCACTCGATTTAACCTATGTGTCTGCTGATGGTGAAGAAGGGTTTCCCGGAACGCTTACTATAAAGGTACGTTATACGCTTACCGATGAAAACGAGATGAAAATAGAATATTCAGCGACTACAGATAAAGCAACCGTGGTAAATCTTACTCATCATTCGTTTTTTAATTTGAACGGAGACGGGGAGGGGGAAATAACGAATCATCGGGTAACGATAGATGCGGGATTTTATACTCCTATGGATGATAAGTCGGTTCCTACCGGTGAAATCAGCCGGGTAGAGGGGACCCCGATGGATTTTCGTACTCCTTTTGTAGTAGGAGAACGTATCGATGCTGATTTCGATCAGTTGAAATTCGGTAAGGGTTATGATCATAACTATGTTTTAAGGAAGAGTTGGCCCGGAGAATTATCGTTTGCGGCAGCGGCGGTTTCTCCTAAAACGGGTATTTCTATGGAAGTATATACAACCGAACCCGGAGTACAATTATATACGGGTAACTGGCTGAATGGCTTCGAAGGAAAACAAGGAAGGCGATATACCGAACGTACTGCTATATGTTTCGAGACGCAACATTTCCCCGATTCTCCCAATAATCCGCATTTCCCATCGACAGTATTGCGACCGGGTGAAAAGTATACGCAGACGTGTATATATAAATTCGGAATAGAAAAGTAAGAAATTTAAATCTCCTTTAATAAATAATTTAACCTTAAGAAAATATGAATTCGACTAAACAAAAAAATTATGCATTGCCTATTGCAATGATGTTCGCGCTGTTTTTTATGATTGCATTTGTAACGGGGCTTCAGAATCCGTTAGGGTTAATCGTAAAAGATCAGTTTTCACTTTCTAATTTCCAGTCTCAGTTCGGTAATTTAGCTAATTTCCTGGCTTATGCTTGTATGGGAATTCCATCGGGAATTCTTTTACAAAGAATCGGTTATAAGAAAACAGCTTTGTTGGCGATTGTAGTTGGTTTTACCGGGGTAGGTATTACTTTTATTTCCGGACTGATGGCTAATTTTATCGTTTATTTATTGGGCGCATTCGTAGCCGGTTTCTCTATGTGTATGCTTAATGCTGTTGTAAATCCGATGTTGAATACACTGGGTGGCGGTGGCAATAAAGGAAACCAGCTGATACAATTCGGTGGTTCTATCAATTCGATTGCAGCAACCCTTGCTCCTGTGTTGGGCGGTTATCTGATCGGAGATATTGTTGGTGCTAAAATAACGAATGCCAATCCTGTATTTTTCTTGGCAATGGGTATTTTTGCGCTTACATTTATCGTTCTTTATTTTGCACAGATACCGGAACCTTTTGTTTCTAAAAAAGAAAAGACAAAGGAAAAGGATAAATACAGTCCGTTATCATTCCGTCATTTTGTATTAGGTATGATCTGTATTTTTATTTATGTAGGTGTCGAAGTGGGTATACCTAATATTATGAATCTTTTCATGACTAATCAGGTGATGATAGATGCTACTATTGCCGGTAGTGTTGTAGGTACTTATTGGTTTCTGATGATGATCGGTCGTTTTCTCGGCGGACTTGTTGGTGCAAAAATATCCAGTAAAGTAATGTTGACGGTGGTAGCTACGGTAGGTTTATTATTAATTATCTCGGCTATATTCATGCCGGTAACCATGATGGAGATGCCGGTATTCAAGAGCGATATTTCGTTCGGAATGGCAGAAGTTCCGGTAAATTGTTTGTTATTCGTACTTTGCGGTTTATGTACTTCTGTCATGTGGGGTGGTATTTTCAATCTGGCAGTAGAAGGATTAGGTAAATATACTTCAGCTGCTTCAGGATTCTTTATGATGATGGTTTGTGGTGGCGGTATTCTTCCTGCTATCCAGGGAGGCATGGCCGACGCTTTCGGATATATCGACAGTTATTGGCTGATTGCAGCAGGATTTGTTTACATGTTGTTCTATGCGTTAGTGGGTAGCAAAAACGTGAACAAGAATATTCCTGTAGATTGAATCGTTGACAAATAAAAAATAGAATGATGAAACGCAAAATAGTAAGTGAAAAATTTCAGGAGTTATTCGGAACTCCCGGTGATTTTTATTTTTCTCCCGGTCGTGTAAATCTTATTGGAGAACACACCGATTATAACGGGGGGTTTGTACTTCCCGGTGCGATCGATAAGGGGATGCTGGCTTGTATAAAAGAAAACGGTACCGATAAGATTCGTGCTTTTGCCGTTGATCTTAATGAGTATGAGGAGTTTGGTATGGAAGAAGCCGATAAGCCCGAACAAAGCTGGGCTCGATATATATTCGGCGTAGTACGCGAGATTACTAAACGGGGTGGTAAGGTAAAGGGTTTCGATACGGCTTTCTCCGGAGATGTTCCTTTGGGGGCTGGTCTTTCATCTTCTGCTGCTCTTGAAAGTACTTATGCTTTCGCTTTAAATGAAATTTTCGGGCTGGGTATCGACAAATTCGAATTGGCTAAAATCGGGCAGGCAACCGAACACAATTATTGTGGGGTGAAATGTGGTATTATGGACCAGTTTGCCTCGGTATTCGGCAAGGAAGGTCATCTGATACGTCTCGATTGCCGTTCACTCGAATATGAATATGTTCCTTTCGATCCCGTAGGGTATAAAGTCGTGCTTATCGATTCGGTAGTAAAACACGAGTTAGCGTCTTCGGCATATAACAAACGCCGCGAGTCTTGTGAGACGGTTGTGAAAGCGATACAAAAAAGACATCCTGAAGTAGAATTGCTTCGTGATGCGGATATGAATATGCTGGCCGAAGTAAAAGGCGAGGTATCGGCAGAAGATTATATGCGTGCAGAATATGTGATCGAGGAAATACAACGTTTGCTTGACGCCTGTGCGGCATTGAAGAGAGGTGATTATAAAACCGTTGGTGAAAAGATGTACGGTACGCACCATGGAATGAGTAAATTATATGAAGTCAGCTGCGAAGAACTCGATTTCTTGAACGACATTGCAAAAGAATGTGGTGTAACAGGTTCTCGGGTGATGGGAGGTGGATTCGGAGGTTGTACGATCAATCTCGTTCCCGAGGATAAGTACGATATGTTTATTGATAAAGCTGTAAAAGAATTTACCCATAAATTCGGTAAAGAACCCAAAGTATATCCGGTGCGTATAGGAAATGGTTCCCGTAAATTGTAACGGATAAAAATTAAAAAGGACGTCTGCAAAGATCTCATGATCTTTGCGACGTCCTTTTCATATAAATGATTATAAATGCTTTAAATCTATACCGAATGAATTCTGTCAACTTTTATCAGGGTCAATCTCGTTTTTTAATTGCGGTAGATTGCGTTATATTGGGATTTATCGGAAATGAAATAAAATTATTAACCTTTCGAAGAAAGATTGAGCCTAACCAAGGAGGGCTTTCTTTGTTGGGCGGATTTATGTCGGATAATGAGGATATCGATCAGGCCGCGAGCCGGGTTGTAAAAAATCTCACCGGTCTCGAGAATGTTTATATGGATCAGGTAGCCGCTTACGGGAAAATTAATCGTGATCCCGGAGAAAGAGTAATTTCAGTGGCTTACTATGCACTTATTAATATCGATGATTATAAAAACAGTATTATAGCAGATAGTGGAGCAAAATGGGTCAACCTCGAACGGATAGATGAGCTTATTTTCGATCACAAGCAAATGGTATGCGATGCGATTGTAAAATTACGTAGACAGGCAGCTTTATTTCCGATAGGTTTTAATTTATTACCTGAGCGTTTTACGCTTACCCAACTGCAAATGTTGTATGAATCGATTTATGGAGAAAAACTCGATAAACGAAACTTTAGGAAAAAAATATTGGGGATGGGGATTCTTGAACGACTCGACGAAAAGGATAAGATTAATTCGAAACGAGGGGCATATTATTTTGTATTCAATAAAGAAAAATATCATAGAATGCTCGAAAAGGGCTTTGTTTTCGCAATTTAGATTTTTTTCTAAATAAATGAAAGATTATTTTTTCTTTTGAAGAAAATAATAAAAACAATCGTTACTGTCGGGTTGTTGCTTATATGATAATCAGGAAGAAATAAATGATCTTATAACTTTTGCTTTTGTAAGTATAAGCCTTTTGGCTTTGCAAAAACACATGGAATATCATTTTTTTGATAGTTTTGTTTTTTACAGTTATTAAGAATAATCATTATCTTTGTATCAAAATAGTTTATCTATGAATAATGATTTAACCGTACTGAATAAAGCGGCTGATAATATACGTATATTGGCTGCATCGATGGTCGAAAAGGCCAAATCGGGACATCCCGGGGGTGCTATGGGTGGTGCTGACTTTGTGAATGTTTTGTTCTCAGAGTTTTTGGTATATGATCCGGCCGATCCTAACTGGATAAATCGGGATCGTTTTTTTCTCGATCCGGGGCATATGTCACCTATGTTATATTCTGTGCTTGCACTGTCGGGTAAGTTTACGATAGATGAACTGAAAAATTTCCGTCAGTGGGGGAGTTCTACTCCCGGACATCCGGAGGTGAATGTAGCAAAAGGCATTGAAAATACATCGGGACCATTAGGGCAAGGTCATACTATGGCTGTAGGCGCTGCGATTGCCGAACGTTTTATGGCCGCTCGTTTTGGCGAATGGATGACTCATAAAACTTATGCTTTTATTTCAGATGGAGGCATTCAGGAAGAAATTTCTCAGGGCGCAGGACGTATCGCCGGCTATTTGGGGCTGAATAACCTGATTATGTTTTATGACAGCAATGATATACAATTATCCACCGATACTAATGCCGTTACACATGAGGATACGGCCGAAAAATACCGGGCATGGGGTTGGAACGTACTTTCTATCGATGGTAATAATGCCGAAGAAATACGGGCTGCTTTAACAGAGGCAAATCAGGAAAAACGTCGTCCGACACTGATTATCGGAAAAACCGTAATGGGAAAAGGCGCTCTTACCGAAGACGGGTCCTCGTTCGAACGTCAGGTTTCTACTCATGGGCAACCATTGAGTGCAGCCGGAGTTTCTGTAAAGAAAACAATTGAAAATTTGGGTGGCGATCCTGAAAATCCATTCGTCATATTTCCCGAAGTGGCGCAATTATACGCTGGCCGTAAAACCGAGCTCGAAAAAATTGCGGCCGATCGTAAAGCAAAAGAAGCGACTTGGGAAAAAGAAAATCCCGATCAGGCTAAAAAACTGAAAGAATATTTTTCGGGTAGAGTTCCCGATATCGATTATAAAGCGATACAACATAAACCCGATCAGGCGACAAGAGTGGCGTCAGCTGATGTTCTTTCTGTATTTGGAGAACAAGTCGGAAATATGGTCGTATCGTCTGCAGACCTCGCGAACTCGGATAAGACCGACGGTTTCCTGAAAAAAACGCATGCGTTTGCGAACGGGGATTTTACAGGAGCTTTCTTGCAGGCCGGTGTCAGCGAACTTACGATGGCCGCTATTATGAACGGGATGGCTCTGCACGGTGGAATTATTCCTGCCTGTGGTACTTTCTTCGTATTCTCCGATTATATGAAACCGGCGGCTCGGTTAGCGGCTCTTATGGAAGTACCGGTCAAATATGTATGGTCGCATGACGCATTTCGTGTCGGCGAAGATGGTCCTACGCATCAACCTGTAGAACAAGAGGCCCAAATACGTTTGCTCGAACAACTGAAAAATCACAGTGGAAAGAACAGTATGTTGGTGCTGCGCCCTGCTGATAGTGCTGAAACGACTGTTGCCTGGAAAATGGCGATGGAAAATACATCTACGCCGACAGCACTTATTTTGTCACGGCAAAATATTAAAGATTTACCGGCTGTATCGGGAGATCGATATGACGAAGCTTTACAAGCACAGAAGGGAGCTTATATTTTATTGAAAGATGAAAATCCGGATGTCGTTTTGGTAGCTAACGGTTCTGAGGTTTCTACTCTTGTGGCGACCGTGCCGACGTTGAGAGAAAACGGAATAAAAGTGCAAGTCGTATCAGCTCCTTCCGAAGGTCTTTTCTTTGAGCAGAGTAAAGAGTATCGTGAATCGGTTATTCCTGGCGGATTGCCTGTATTTGGTCTTACGGCCGGATTACCGTCAACCTTAGCTCGTTTAGTGGGTCCTAACGGTGTTGTATGGGGTGTCGATCATTTCGGATATTCAGCGCCCTTTAAAGTATTGGATGAAAAATTCGGATTTACTCCCGAAAATGTATTGCATCAGGTAAAAATGTTGCTGAAGAAATAAGGGTAATTTTCTATAATAGTAAAAAAGGTATTCGGCACGAATACCTTTTTTTATGAGTCGGTGATTATTATTGGAGAGTGATGATTCTTTTGTGGATTTGGCGGTAGGATCCCTTCGTTGTTACACAGAAGTATAAAGGTGGGCTTTAGGATGATATAAAACACCCTATCATGATGAGCATTAATGAAATATCTCTTGAAAATAGCGATTTGGCAATGCTGAGGGTATAATTAATATATATTAAAATATTACTTCCTATTTTCTATTAAAATTATTTGTTAGGAGCTAAAATTTAATTACTTTTGCGCTTGTGTTAAATGATTAATAGCAAAATATTTATTATGAATGGCATAAGCGATTGTTTTGTAACGGGTAAATTATTCCTGTTTTATAGGATTAGAAAAATAAGAAAGTCCGATATTTTTATGCCTGAAAATTTGGAAATTCGGGAATTATTGTTAACACACACACACACACACACACACACACACACACACACACACACACACACAATTGTGATGTAAGCAAGCCATTAT